>NZ_JBLTJC010000048.1:0-42286 GCF_048158785.1 Streptomyces colwelliae
CCGCTGACCCCGACCCCGCTCCTCCCGCGTCCCTTCACGTATGGAGAACGTCGTGCGCCTCACCCCAACCCTCAAGGCCGTCGCCGCCGTGGCCACGCTCGTGCTGGCCGCCACCGCCTGCGGCTCCTCCGACTCCACGGGCAGTTCGTCCGGCGGCCTCAACCCCCCTGATCTGAAAGCCCAGTCGAAGCTCGGCAAGAGCGAGGGCGAGGTCAACCTGATCGCCTGGGCCGGCTATGTCGAGGACGGTTCCAACGACCCCAAGGTGAACTGGGTCAGCGACTTCGAGAAGCAGACGGGCTGCCAGGTCAACTCCAAGGTCGCCGCCAGCTCCGACGAGATGGTCAAGCTCATGAAGACCGGCGAGTACGACGCCGTCTCCGCCTCCGGCGACGCCTCCCTGCGGCTCATAGCCTCCGGCGACGCGGCCCCCGTCAACACGAACCTGGTCCCCAACTACAAGGACATCTTCCCGGACTTGAAGCTCCAGGCCTGGAACTCGGTCAAGGGCAAGGCCTACGGCATCCCGCACGGCCGCGGCGCCAACCTCCTGATGTACAACACCCAGAAGGTCACCCCCGCCCCGACCTCCTGGGCCGCGGTCTTCGACGACGCCTCCAAGTACAAGGGCCATGTCACGGCGTACGACTCGCCGATCTACATCGCCGACGCGGCGCTCTATCTCAAGGCCACCAAGCCCGAGTTGAAGATCAAGGACCCCTACGCGCTCGACCAGAAGCAGTTCGACGCCGCCGTCGCCCTGCTGAAGAAGCAGAACGCGGACATCGGCGAGTACTGGAGCGACTACCTCAAGGAGATCTCCGCCTTCAAGAGCGGCGACTCCGTGGTCGGCACCACCTGGCAGGTCATCGCCAACCTCACCGCCGACGAGGGCACCAAGATCAAGGCCTTCGTACCCGAGGAGGGTTCGACCGGCTGGTCCGACACCTGGATGATCTCCGCCAAGGCCAAGCACCCCAACTGCGCCTACCAATGGCTCAATTGGATCGTCTCGCCGAAGGTCAACGCCCAGGTCGCCGAGTACTTCGGCGAGGCCCCCGCCAACTCCAAGGCGTGCGCAGAGACCAGCGACAAGAACTTCTGCACCACCTACCACGCCGCCGACACCGCGTACTGGAAGAACATCGCCTTCTGGAACACGCCCATCGCGCAGTGCCTCGACGGCCGAACGGACGTCAAGTGCGTGCCGTACGCCAAGTGGGTGCAGGCCTGGACCGAGATCAAGGGCTGACACCGACATGACCGTCACCGCGCAGGCCGCCGGACGCCCCGCACCGGGCCTCGTCCGGCGGCTCGCCGGGATGCTGCACCGCCGACCCAGGCTGCGGCTCTCCCTGCTGCTCACCGCACCGCTGCTGTGGCTCGCCGTGCTCTATCTCGGCTCCCTGAGCGTGCTGTTCGTCTCCGCGTTCTGGACGACGGATTCCTTCACCTCGGAGGTCGTGAAGGTCTGGTCGACCGACAACTTCCACGAGCTGTTCACGGTGCCCGTGTACCGGCAGGTCGTCCTGCGCAGCATCGGCGTCGCGCTCGCCGTCACGGTCCTGTGCGCCGTGATCGCGTTTCCGCTCGCCTTCTACACGGCCCGCGTCGCCAAGCCGCGGTGGCGCCCGCTGCTCGTGGTCGCCATCCTCACCCCGCTGTGGGCCAGTTACCTCGTCAAGGTGTACGCGTGGCGGCTCATCCTGTCCCAAGGCGGCCTGGCCGACTGGATGTTGAAGCCGTTCGGCCTGAGCGGCCCCGGCTTCGGACTGCCCGCCACCGTCCTCACCCTGACGTACCTCTGGCTGCCCTACATGGTTCTGCCGATCCACACCGCGCTGGAGCAGCTGCCCGCCAACCTCCTCGACGCGTCGGCGGACTTGGGCGCGCGGGCCGGGCGGACCTTCCGGTCGGTCGTGCTGCCGATGGTGCTGCCGTCCGTCGCCGCCGGCTCGGTCTTCACTTTCTCGCTCAGTCTCGGCGACTACATCACCGTGCAGATCGTCGGCGGCAAGACCCAGCTCATCGGCAACCTCGTCTACTCCAACATCGAACTCAACCTGCCCATGGCCGCCGCCCTCGCCACCGTCCCCGTCGTCGTCATCGTGGTGTACCTGCTCGCGATGCGCCGCACGGGTGCGTTGAGCAGTCTGTAGAGGAGCCCGTCGTGCAACTCTCCCGTTCTACGCGTATCGCGCTGCGCGTGGCCGCCGGGTTCGGCTTCGCGGTGATCTACGTCCCGCTCCTGCTCGTCCTGGTCAACTCCCTCAACCCGGACCGCAGCGCGAGCTGGCCGCCGTCCACCCTGACCCTGCACTGGTGGTCGGTCGCCTGGCAGAACTCGGGTGCCCGCGAGGCCCTTTGGGTCTCCGTGAAGGCCGGTCTCGGCGCCACCACCATCGCCCTGGTGCTCGGCACCCTGATCGCCTTCGCGGTCGCCCGGCACCGCTTCTTCGGCCGCGACGCCATCTCCTTCGTGGTCGTCCTGCCGATCGCCCTGCCCGGTATCGTCACGGGAATCGCCCTCAACTCGGCGTTCAGCACGGTACTTGAGCCGCTCGGGGTGGGCCTCGGCCTGTTCACGGTGATCGTCGGGCACGCCACCTTCTGCATCGTCGTCGTCTTCAACAACGTCGTCGCCCGCCTCAGGCGCACCTCCGGGTCGTACGAGGAAGCCGCGATGGACCTGGGCGCCGACACCTTCCGCGCCTTCGTCGACGTCACCTTCCCGCTGGTGCGCTCGGCGCTCCTCGCGGGCGGTCTGCTCGCCTTCGCGCTGTCCTTCGACGAGATCGTGGTGACCACGTTCACCGCCGGACCCGGCATCGAGACCCTCCCAATCTGGATCTTCAACAACATGACCCGACCTCAACAGGCCCCCGTGGTCAACGTGGTGGCCGCGGTGCTCGTCCTGCTCTCCGTGCTCCCGATCTACGCCGCCCAGCGACTGTCCGCCGACACGGCCGGCGCGAGCCGCGTCTGACGCGGTGAGGAGTGCACTGGGCCGCCACCCTGCCGGGGCGCCCGCTCAGAGCGCGGCGAGGCGTGCGACCGTTCCGATCTCCAGGGCGGTCCACATCGCGCCGTCCGGCCCTTGGGTGATGCCGTGGGGTTCCGAGGCCGGGCTGGGGAGGTCGTGTTCGTCGATACGGCCGTCGGGGGTGATCCGGCCGATGCGGTTGGCTCCCCATTCGGTGAACCAGCAGTTTCCGTCGGTGTCGGCGGCGATGGCGTGTGGGCGTGACGCACGGTCGGGCAGGGCGAATTCGTCGAACTTTCCGTCCGGCGTGATCCGTCCGATCTGACCGGCACCGATCTCGACGAACCACAGGGCGCCATCCGCGCCGGCTGTGATACCGACGGGGGCGCCGGCCTGTGTCGGCAACGGGTGAACGGTGACGTCACCGTCGCGTCCGACGGCGCCGATCGCGTTCGCCTGGTTCATGGTGAACCACAGCCGGCCGTCCGGGCCGGTGACGATGGTCGACGGGAAGGCTCCCGAAAGCGGGAGAGGGAACTCGGTGACCTGCCCGTCGGGCGTGATGCGCCCGATGCGATCGACGTTGGCCTCGGTGAACCACAGCGCGTCGTCAGGGCCCGCGGCGATGCCGAACGGCCCGGCATCCGGCGTCGGCAGCGGGAATGAGGTGATGTCCCCGGTCGTGGTGATCCGGCCGATCCGGTGGCTGCGGAACTCGGTGAACCACAGCGCGTCGTCGGGCCCCGCTGTGATGATCGACGGTCCGCCGGAAGCCGGTTCCAGCTGGTAGGACGTGACGTCGCCGGCGGGCGTGATCCGGCCGATC
Organism: Streptomyces colwelliae; assembly: GCF_048158785.1. NCBI lineage: Bacteria > Bacillati > Actinomycetota > Actinomycetes > Kitasatosporales > Streptomycetaceae > Streptomyces > Streptomyces colwelliae. The sequence goes on from NZ_JBLTJC010000048.1 coordinate 3,810, forward strand.
CGTCCGTGGTGGACCATCGTGAACCACAGCGCGCCGTCCGGTCCGGCAGTGATCCCGTAGGGTCCGGCCCCGCGGTCCGAGACGGAGAACTCCGTGATCGCGACTGTCGGACGACTCGGCATGGGCGGATTCCTCCATCGGTGATCGGTGATCGGTGATCGGTGGAAGTGCGACTGCGGATGTTATCCGTGCCCACGGCGCTCACGCCTCTCGATATTCGTATGAAGAGGAGAAGGGCACCAGCGCGGGGGCGGCATGTGGAGCGCCGCGCGTGTCGTCGACGCGTGCGGTGACATTCCCAGCCTCAGAGGCATGTGACATAGTACTGCTGTGAGCAAGCGACTGACCTGCGACGTCGTGGTCGTCGGAGCTGGAATGGTGGGCGCGGCCTGCGCCCTCTACGCGGCTCGGGCGGGCCTCGACGTCGTCATCGTGGACCGCGGCCCGGTCGCCGGCGGCACGACCGGCGCCGGTGAGGGCAACCTGCTCGTCTCCGACAAGGAGCCGGGCCCGGAACTCGACCTCGCCCTCCTCTCCGGCCGCCTGTGGGCGCAACTCGCGCGGGAACTGGGGGAGTTCGTCGAGTACGAGGCGAAGGGCGGCCTCGTCGTGGCCTCCACGCCGGACGGGCTCGCCGCGCTGGAGCGGTTCGCCGACGAGCAGCGCACCGCCGGAGTCGTCGCCGAGCCGGTCGGCGGGGACACCCTGTACGACCTCGAACCCCACCTCGCCCCGGGCCTCCCGGGCGGCGTGTACTACCCCCAGGACCGCCAGGTGATGCCCGCCCTGGCCGCAGCCCACCTCGTCCGGGCCTCGGGCGCCCGCCTCCTCACCGGCCGTACGGTGACGGACGTACTCCTCAAGGCAGATGGAACGGTCCACGGCGTCCGCACCGACCGGGGCGACATCCTCGCCCCCACGGTCGTCAACGCCGCCGGCACCTGGGGCGGCGACCTCGCCGCCCTCGCCGGAGTCACCCTTCCCGTCCTCCCGCGCCGCGGCTTCGTCCTCGTCACCGAACCGCTGCCACGCCTGGTCCGCCACAAGGTGTACGCCGCCGACTACGTGGCCGACGTGGCCAGCGACTCGGCCGCCCTACAGACCTCGCCGGTCGTGGAGGGCACGGCCGCGGGACCGATCCTGATCGGCGCGAGCCGCGAACGCGTGGGTTTCGACCGGGAGTTCTCGCTGCCGGTCGTGCGGGCGCTGGCGGCGGGCGCGACCACACTCTTCCCGTTCCTGTCCGACGTCCACGCGATGCGCTCCTACCTCGGCTTCCGCCCGTACATGCCGGACCACCTGCCCGCCATCGGCCCCGACCCCCGGGTCCCCGGCCTCGTCCACGCCTGCGGACACGAGGGCGCGGGCATCGGACTCGCCACCGGCACAGGGCACTTGATCGCCCAGCTGCTGGGCGACAGGACCCCGGACCTCGACCTGGCCCCCTTCCGGCCCGACCGCTTCCCCGAGGAGGAGGGCGCATGAGTTCCCCACTGAACCTCGCCGACGCCCACCCGGACCCGGCCTTCACGGTCACCCTCGACGACCGCGAGATCGAGGCCCTCCCCGGCCAGACCGTCGCCGCCGCACTGTGGACGGCGGGTGTGACGTCCTGGCGCACCACCCGGGGCGAGGGCCGACCGCGCGGCGTCTTCTGCGGGATCGGCGTCTGCTACGACTGCCTCGTCACCGTCAACGACCGCCCGAACCAACGGGCTTGCCTGGTGCCCCTGCACCCCGGAGACACCATTCGTACGCAGGAGGGGACGGGCCACGATGACTGACGACCGACCGCACCTCGCCGTGATCGGCGCGGGCCCGGCGGGACTCGCCGCCACCGTCGCCGCCGCGGCCCACGGCGTCCGCGTCACCCTGATCGACTCGGCGGCGCGGGCGGGCGGCCAGTTCTACCGACAGCCCGCCGCCGAACTGAACGCCGGACGCCCGCAGGCCCTCCACCACCAGTGGCGCACGTGGCAGCGGCTCAGCGACTCCCTCGCGCAACACGTAGAGGCGGGCCGCGTAACGCACTTGACGGATCATCATGTGTGGCTGGTGGAACGGCGGTTGAGCCAGGAGGCTGGTACGCCCGACGGAGCCGGCCCGCGCGACGCCTTCACCGTTCACGCCCTCCTCGGCCCCCAACAGGAGGCCCCGGCAGAGGTGCGTGCCGACGCCGTCCTCCTCGCCACCGGCGGCTACGAGAAGGTCCTCCCGTTCCCCGGCTGGACCCTCCCCGGAGTTCTCACCGCGGGCGGCGCGCAGGCCATGCTCAAGGGCGCCCTCGCCGTCTCCGGCCGCACCGCCGTGGTCGCCGGCACCGGCCCGCTCCTCCTCCCGGTGGCAACAGGCCTCGCAGCGGCCGGTGTCGAGGTTGCAGCGCTCGTCGAGTCCACCGACCCCAAGGCGTTCGTGCGACGGACCCGCGCGCTCGCGGCACAGCCCGGCAAGGTCGCCGAGGGCGCCCGGTATGCGGCCCAACTCCTGCGCCACCGCATCAAGTTGCTCACCCGGCACACCGTCGTGGAGGCACACGGCGACGAGCGGCTGGAGGCGGTGACCGTCGCCGCGCTCGACGCAGACGGGTACGTCCGGCCCGGTACCGAACGGCGCATCGCCTGCGACACCCTCGCGGTCGGCCACGGCATGCTCCCGCACACCGACCTCGCGGAGACGCTCGGTTGCGGACTCGACGGACTCAGCGTCCAGGTCGACGACGAACAGCGCACCGACGTCCCCGGTGTCTGGGCGGCCGGTGAGACCACCGGCATCGGCGGAGCCGCCCTCTCTCTCGCCGAGGGCCACATCGCGGGACGCTCCGCCGCCGCACGCCTGAACGGCACCGAACCCGACCGGCGTTCGTGGGCGCCGGCCGCCAAGTCCCGTACGAGACTGCGGGAGTTCTTCGCCGCGCTCGACACCGTGTACGCGCCGCCCGCGCGTTGGACCGGCCTCGTCACCGACGACACCGTGGTCTGCCGCTGCGAGGAGGTCACCGGGGGAGCGATCCGCGAGGCCGTGGACGGGCTCGGCGCCGGTGACGTCCGCACCGTGAAGCTGCTGACGCGGGCCGGGATGGGCTGGTGCCAGGGGCGGATGTGCGGACCCGCGGTCGCGGGGCTGGCCGGGTGCGAACTCACCCCGTCCCGGCGCCCGTTCGCACGGCCCGTACCGCTCGGGGTGCTGGCCCGCGCCGGAGAGTCCGAGGCCGACCTGCCGACCGCCGCACCACCTGACGTCCTGCCCGACTGACCGTACGCATTGCCCGCCGTTGCAATGTCACACCCTAGTGAGATGGGACCCGACCGCACATGACCACCACCCCGAACCGCCCCTGGCGCGGCGTCCTCGTCGCCACCGCGCTCCCGCTGACCGACGAACTCGCCGTCGACCACGACAAGTTCGCCGAACACTGCGCCTGGCTGGTCGACAACGGCTGCGACGGTGTCGTGCCGAACGGCTCGCTCGGCGAGTACCAGGTGCTCACGCCCGAGGAGCGCGCCAAGGTCGTCGAGACGGCCGTCGCCGCGATCGGCGGCACGCGCGTGATGCCCGGTGTCGCCGCCTACGGCTCCGCCGAGTCCCGCCGCTGGGCCGAGCAGGCCCGCGACGCCGGCTGCGCCTCCGTGATGCTGCTGCCGCCCAACGCGTACCGCGCCGACGAGCGTTCGGTCCTCGCGCACTACGCGGAGGTCGCGAAGGCGGGCGTGCCGATCGTGGCGTACAACAACCCCATCGACACCAAGGTCGATCTGGTGCCCGAACTGCTCGCGAAGCTGCACGGCGAGGGGTACATCCACGCCGTCAAGGAGTTCTCCGGCGATGTCCGCCGCGCCTACCAGCTCGCCGAACTCGCCCCGGAACTTGACCTGTTGATCGGCGCCGACGACGTACTGCTGGAGCTCGCGCTCGCGGGTGCGAAGGGCTGGGTGGCCGGTTACCCGAACGCGCTGCCCGCCGCGTCCGTCGAGCTGTACCACGCGGCCGTCGGCGGCGACCTGGCCACGGCGAAGAAGCTGTACGAGCAGTTGCACCCGCTGCTGCGCTGGGACTCCAAGGTCGAGTTCGTGCAGGCCATCAAGCTTTCCATGGACATCGTCGGCCGGCACGGCGGTCCCGTGCGCCCGCCGCGCGTCCCCCTGCTGCCCGAGCAGGAGGCCGTCGTGCGTGCCGCCACGGAGAAGGCGGTCGCGGCCGGACTCGCGTAAGTACCCTCGCATCGGCATCGATCCATCAGGAGCGTCATGCGCAGCAAACTCGTCCTGCACGCCGTCGACTCGCACACCGAGGGCATGCCCACCCGCGTGATCACCGGCGGCATCGGCACGATCCCCGGCGCGACCATGAACGAGCGGCGGCTGTACTTCCGCGAACACCGCGACCAGATCCGGCAGTTCCTGATGAACGAGCCGCGCGGCCACTCCGCGATGAGCGGCGCGATCCTCCAGCCGCCCACCCGCCCCGACTGCGACTGGGGCGTCGTCTACATCGAGGTCTCCGGCTATCTGCCGATGTGCGGGCACGGCACGATCGGTGTGGCCACCGTGCTCGTCGAGACGGGCATGGTCGAGGTCGTCGAGCCGGTCACCACGATCCGGCTCGACACCCCGGCCGGACTGGTCGTCGCCGAAGTCGCCGTCGAGAACGGCGCCGCGAAGAACGTCACCCTCAAGAACGTCCCGTCCTTCTCCGTCGGCCTGGACCGCGAGATCACCCTCGCCGACGGACGGACGGTGACATACGACATGGCGTACGGCGGCAATTTCTACGCCATCCTGCCGCTGGACCAGTTCGAGCTGCCCTTCGACCGGTCCCGCAAGGACGACATCATCAAGGCGGGCCTGTCCCTCATGGAGGCGATCAACGACCGGGACGAGCCCGTCCACCCCGAGGACGCCTCGATCCGCGGCTGCCATCACGTCCACCTGTACGCGCCCGGCGCGACCGCACGGCTCTCCCGGCACGCGATGGCGATCCACCCGGGCTGGTTCGACCGCTCGCCCTGCGGCACGGGCACCAGCGCGCGCATGGCCCAGCTCCACGCGCGCGGTGAACTCCCGCTGCACACCGAGTTCGTGAACGAGTCCTTCATCGGCACCCGGTTCACCGGACGGCTCCTCGACACCACCGAGGTCGCCGGCATCCCCGCCGTCCTGCCCAGCTTCACCGGCCGCGCCTGGATCACCGGCACCGCCCAGTACCTGCTCGATCCCACCGACCCGTTCCCGGGCGGATTCATCCTCTAGCTCGGGGATAATGGCCGGTCACGCGTGACATTGCACCGTGTGTGACATTGCACCACTAGGAGACTTCCGATGGCCGTCCAGCGAGCCAGCGCCCCGCCCACCGCCGCTCCGGACCTGCCCACGCTGGGCGGCAAGAAGAGCAGCTACCGCGAGCGGGTCGTCGACGCCCTGCGGGCCGCGATGATCGCGGGGGAGCTGCGGCCGGGCGAGGTGTACTCCGCGCCGACACTGGCCGCCCGCTTCGGCGTCTCGGCGACCCCGGTGCGCGAGGCCATGCTGGACCTGGCCAAGGAGGGGCTGGTCGACACCGTCCCGAACAAGGGGTTCCGGGTCACCGCGGTCTCCGAGAGGCAGCTCGACGAGTACACCCACATCCGCGCCCTGATCGAGATCCCCACGGTGGTGGGGCTGGCCGGGACCGCCGACCCGGTCTCGCTGGAGGCGCTGCGGCCGGCCGCCCGGGAGATCGTCGGCGCGGCCGTGGCCGGTGACCTCATCGCGTACGTCGAGGCCGACACCCGCTTCCACCTCGGCCTGCTCGCGCTGGCCGGCAACGCCCACCTCGTCGAGGTCGTCGGTGATCTGCGGGGGCGTTCCCGTCTCTACGGGCTGACCGCCCTGGTCGAGGCCGGACGCCTGCTGGCCTCCGCGCAGGAGCATCTGGAGCTGCTGGACGCGCTGTTGGACCGTGACAAGCGGGCCGTGCGTGAGATCATGACCCGGCATCTGGGGCACGTCCGCGGACTGTGGGCCGCCCGCGACTGACCGGCACCGGGAGTCGTGAGGAGTTCTGAGGAGCCCTGAGCGACAGGAGTCGTGATCGACTTCATCCGACCACCCCGTAACGCAAACCACTTGCGTATCTTGCGCTATTCTTGCGCACATGACGCGACGACTTGCTGAGGTGGCGAAGAAGGTCGGGGTCAGCGAGGCCACGGTCAGCCGGGTGCTCAACGGCAAACCCGGAGTCTCCGAGCCCACCCGGCAGGCGGTGCTCTCCGCGCTGGACGTTCTCGGCTACGAGCGGCCCACACAACTGCGCGGTGAACGCGCGCGGTTGGTGGGGCTGGTGCTGCCCGAGTTGCAGAACCCCATCTTCCCCGCCTTCGCCGAGGTGATCGGCGGCGCGCTCGCCCAACTCGGCCTGACCCCGGTGCTGTGCACCCAGACCAAGGGCGGCGTCTCCGAGGCCGACTATGTGACGCTGCTGCTCCAACAGCAGGTCTCCGGCGTCGTGTTCGCCGGCGGGCTCTACGCGCAGGCGGACGCGCCGCACGACCACTACCGGCTGCTCGCCGAGCGCAACATCCCGGTCGTCCTGGTCAACGCGGCCATCGACCACCTCGGTTTCCCCGCCGTGTCCTGCGACGACGCGGTCGCCGTCGAGCAGGCCTGGCGGCACCTCGCCTCCCTGGGCCACGAGCGCATCGGGCTCGTCCTCGGCCCCGCCGACCACATGCCGTCGGCGAGGAAGCTGGCCGCCGCGCGAGCCCTCGCGGCGGACCTGCCCGACGAGTTCGTCGCCCGGGCCATCTTCTCCATCGAGGGCGGCCACGCCGCGGCCTCCCGGCTCATCGACCGGGGCGTCACCGGCATCATCTGCGCCAGCGACCCCCTCGCCCTGGGTGCGGTAAGGGCCGCCCGCCGCAAGGGACTTGATGTCCCGTCACAGATTTCCGTCGTCGGTTACGACGACTCCGCCTTCATGAACTGCACCGAGCCCCCGCTGACCACCGTCCGCCAGCCCATCGAGGCCATGGGCCGGGCCGCCGTGGAACTCCTGAACTCACAGGTCGGCGGCTCCGCCGTACCGGCCGAGGAGCTGCTCTTCGAACCGGAACTGGTAGTGCGTGGTTCCACCGCGCAAGCCCCGCGCGGCTGAGCGTCGCCGCGCTGTCGAATAATTACAGATTCTGCGCGACATCTTGCGGACGGATGTCGGCGGTGCTTGAGTGTGCGGCGCCCACCTGCTCCTGCCCAGAGGGGTCCACCGATGAGAAGCACCGGGTTCCGCCGCACCTTCGCCGCGATCGGCGTCTGTTCTCTCGCGCTCACCGCCTCCGCCTGCGGGTCCGGTGACGACTCGGCGAGCGGCAAGACGCGCATCACGGTCAACTGCGAGCCGCCCAAGAGCGCCAAGGTCGACCGCAAGTTCTTCGACTCCGACGTCGCGGCCTTCGAGAAGAAGAACACCGACATCGACGTCGTCACCCACGACGCGTTCCCTTGCCAGGACCCGAAGACCTTCGACGCCAAACTCGCCGGCGGTCAGATGGAGGACGTGTTCTACACGTACTTCACCGACGCCAAGCATGTCGTCGACATCAACCAGGCCGCCGATCTCACGCCGTACATCAAGGAGTTGAAGAGTTACGACACGCTGCAGAAGCAGCTGCGTGACATCTACACCGTCGACGGCAAGATCTACGGCATCCCGCGCACCGGCTACTCGATGGGCCTGATCTACAACCGCAAGCTCTTCCAGCAGGCCGGCCTCGACCCCGACAAGGCACCGACGACCTGGGCCGAGGTCCGCGCCGACGCCAAGAAGATAGCCGCGCTCGGCAACGGCACCATCGGCTACGCCGACTACAGCGCCCAGAACCAAGGGGGTTGGCACTTCACCGCCGAGATGTACTCGCAGGGCGGCGACGTCGTCAGCGCCGACGGCAAGAAGGCCACCATCGACACGCCCCAGGGCCACGCCGTGCTCCAGAACCTGCACGACATGCGCTGGACCGACAACTCGATGGGCAGCAAGCAGCTCCTGGTCATCAACGACGTTCAGCAGCTGATGGGTTCGGGCAAGCTCGGCATGTACCTCTCCGCGCCGGACAACATCCCGATCCTGGTCAAGGAGAAGGGCGGCAACTACGACGACCTTGCCCTCGGCCCGATGCCCGGCGGTCAGGGCACGCTCATCGGCGGCGACGGCTACATGTTCAACAAGCACGACACGCCCGCCCAGATCCGCGCCGGCCTCAAGTGGCTCGACAGCATGTTCCTCACCCCGGGCAGCGGCTTCCTCGGCGACTACGCCCGCGCCAAGCAGGCCAACGCGCCCGTCGGACTGCCTGAGCCGCGCCTGTTCACCGGCGCCGCCGACGCCAAGGACCAGCAGGTCAAGAAGGCCAACTCCAATGTCCCGGTGGCGAATTACCAGGCCTTCCTCGACGGCAACCAGTCCCTCCAGATGAAGATCGAGCCGCCGGACGCCCAGCAGATCTACTCCGTCCTCGACTCGGCCGTCTCCGCCGTCCTCACCAAGAAGGACGCGAACATCGACCAACTCCTGGGGGACGCCTCCGGAAAGATCGACGGCATCCTGGCCCGGGGCTGACCCGATGACCCGGACGGCCACCCGGAGTCCCGTCGAGCCGACGGCGGTACGACAGGTCGAGGCGCCGCTCCCGGCAGGGGGCCGGGGGCGGCGCCGCCTCCTCGACCAGGCCCGCGCCTACGCCTTCCTCATCGGCGGGCTGATCTGCTTCGCCCTGTTCTCCTGGTACCCGGCGATCCGCGCGGTCGTGATCGCCTTCCAGAAGTACACGCCCGGCTCCTCGCCCGAGTGGGTCGGCACCGCCAACTTCACCCGCGTCTGGCACGACCCCGAGTTCAGCGCGGCCTGGCGCAACACCCTCGTCTTCACCCTGCTGGCCCTGCTCGTCGGCTTCGCGATTCCGTTCGTACTCGCCCTGGTCCTCAACGAGTTGAGGCACTGGAAAGCCTTCTTCAGGGTCGTCGTCTACCTCCCGGTGATGATCCCGCCGGTGGTCACCGCCCTGCTGTGGAAGTGGTTCTACGACCCGGGAGCGGGCCTCGCCAACGAGGCGCTGCGCTTTCTGCACCTGCCCACCTCGAACTGGTCCAACGGCACAGACACCGCCCTCATCTCCCTGGTGATCGTGGCCACTTGGGCCAACCTCGGCGGCACCGTACTGATCTACCTGGCCGCGCTCCAGTCCATCCCGGGCGAGCTGTACGAGGCCGCCGAACTGGACGGCGCGAGCCTGCTGCAACGCGTCCGGTACGTGACGATCCCTCAGACCCGGTTCGTCATCCTGATGCTGATGCTCCTTCAGATCATCGCCACGATGCAGGTGTTCACCGAACCGTTCGTCATCACCGGAGGCGGCCCGGAGAGCGCCACCGTCACCGTTCTCTACTTGATCTACAAATACGCCTTCCTCTACAACGACTTCGGCGGCGCCTGCGCGCTCAGCGTGATGCTCCTCGTGCTGCTCGGTGTCTTCTCCGCCGCCTATCTGCGGCTGACCCGCTCCGGAGAGGACGACCTGTGACCACCCGCACGCTGCTCTCCCCGGCGAGTCTCGCCCGGCCGCGCGGAAAGGCCGTCTACTGGACGGTGTTCACCGGCGTCGTCGTGCTCTTCGCGCTCGCCTTCCTCTTCCCGGTCTACTGGATGGTCACCGGCGCGGTGAAGTCGCCGGACGAGATCGCGCAGACCCCGCCCACGATCGTCCCCGAGCACTGGCACCTCAGCGGCTACACCGACGCCTGGGACCTGATGCAGCTCCCGCAGCACCTGTGGAACACGGTCGTCCAGGCCGCCGGCGCCTGGGCGTTCCAGCTCGTCCTGTGCACGGCCGCCGCCTACGCCCTGTCCAAACTGAAGCCCGCCTTCGGCAAGTTGATCCTCGGCGGCATCCTGGCGACGCTGATGGTCCCGGCGCAGGCCCTGGTCGTACCGAAGTACCTGACCGTCGCCGATCTCCCGCTGATCCACACCAGCCTGCTCAACGACCCTCTGGGCATCTGGCTCCCGGCCGTAGCCAACGCCTTCAACCTCTACCTCCTCAAGCGGTTCTTCGACCAACTCCCGCGCGATGTCATGGAGGCCGCCGAGATCGACGGCGCCGGGAAACTCCGCATCCTGTGGTCCATCGTGCTGCCCATGTCCCGCCCGGTCCTCGGCGTCGTGTCGATCTTCGCGCTCGTCGCCGTGTGGCAGGACTTCCTGTGGCCGCTGATGGTCTTCTCCGACACCGACAAACAGCCGATCAGCGTGGCACTCGTCCAGCTGTCCCAGAACATCCAACTGACCGTGCTCATCGCCGCGATGGTGATCGCGAGCATCCCCATGGTCGCGATGTTCCTGGTCTTCCAGCGGCACATCATCGCCGGGATCAGCGCGGGCAGCACGAAGGGCTGACACCGCCCCCTTCGACGCCCCCGACAGAGAAAGGCCAGCACCGTGGGACAGCCCCCCCATGCCCAGAGCCAGGACGACTGGTGGCGCTCCGCCGTCATCTACCAGGTCTACGTCCGCAGCTTCGCGGACGGCGACGGCGACGGCACCGGCGACCTCGCGGGAGTCCGCTCCAGACTGCCGTATCTCGCCGAACTCGGCGTGGACGCCCTGTGGTTCACCCCCTGGTACCTGTCGCCGATGAAGGACGGCGGCTACGACGTCGCCGACTACCGCGCCATCGACCCGGCCTTCGGCTCACTCGCGGAGGCCGAGAAACTCATCAGCGAGGCACGGGAGTTGGGCATCCGCACGATCGTCGACATCGTGCCGAACCATGTCTCCGACCAGCACCCGTGGTTCCGTGCCGCCCTCGCCGGCGGCCCCGAACGCGACCTGTTCCACTTCCGCCCCGGACGCGGCGCACACGGTGAACTCCCGCCCAACGACTGGCCGTCCCAGTTCGCCGCCTCCACCGAGCCCGTGTGGACCCGCCTCCCCGACGGCGACTGGTACCTCCACCTGTTCACCCCGGAACAGCCCGACCTCAACTGGGCCCACCCGGCGGTGCGTCAGGAGCACGAGGACATCCTGCGCTTCTGGTTCGAGCGCGGTGTCGAAGGCGTCCGTATCGACTCGGCGGCGCTGCTCGCCAAGGACCCCGCACTGCCCGACTTCGTCGAGGGCCGCGACCCCAACCCCTTCGTCGACCGCGACGAACTCCACGACATCTACCGCTCCTGGCGGGCCGTCGCCGACGAGTACGGCGCCGTCTTCGTCGGCGAGGTCTGGCTCCCCGACAGCGAACGCTTCGCCCGCTACCTGCGCCCCGACGAACTGCACACCGCCTTCAACTTCGCCTTCCTGTCCTGCCCCTGGGACCCGGAGCGACTGCGCGCGTCGATCGACGAGACCCTCGCCGAGCACGCCCCGATCGGCGCGCCAGCCACCTGGGTCCTGTGCAATCACGACGTGACCCGCACGGTCACCCGCTACGGCCGCGCCGACACCGGCTTCGACTTCGCCACCAAGGCCTTCGGCACCCCGACCGACCTCGCCCTCGGCACCCGGCGCGCCAGGGCGGCGGCGCTGCTGTCGCTGGCCCTGCCCGGGGTGGTCTACCTCTACCAGGGGGAGGAGCTGGGGCTGCCCGAGGTCGAGCTGCCCGTCGACCGCATACAGGATCCGATGTACCTCCGGTCCGGCGGCACCGACCCCGGCCGCGACGGCTGCCGGGTGCCGCTGCCGTGGGCCGAGGGGGCGCCGTACGCGGGCTTCGGTTCGCGCGAGGAGCCGTGGCTGCCGCAGCCGGTCGGCTGGACATCGTATGCGGTCGACCGTCAGCAGCGGACCGTCGACTCCATGCTCAACCTCTACCGCGAGGCGATCCGTCTCCGACCGGTCTTCGGCGACGGCCCCCTCAGCTGGCTGCCCGCCCCCGAAGGCGTCCTCGCCTTCGCCCGCGCGGAGGGCGTGATCTGCGTGGTCAACCTCGCCGACGCGCCCGCCGACCTCCCCTCGTACACCCGACTCCTGCTGACCAGCGGCCCCCTGGACGACCAGGGACGCCTGCCGCGGGACACGGCCGCCTGGCTGCGCACCGCATAGCCGCCGGCCCCCGGCCGTCACCCTGCATCCGCTATCCCCGCACCCCCACCTCGAAGGGATCAGCACATGCACAGCACCACATTCCAATCTGTCAGGCACATGCCAATGATCGGTGCGGCTGTCGCGCTCGCCGCCGGCATGCTCGTCGCCCTGACCCCGTCCGCCGCCCACGCCGCCTCGGGCGCCTCCCTCCCCTTCACCTCCGTCGAGGCCGAGTCGGCCACCACCACCGGCACCAGGATCGGCCCCGACTACACCCAGGGCACCCTCGCGTCCGAGGCCTCCGGGCGGCAGGCCGTACGGCTGGGCTCCGGGCAGCGTGTCGAGTTCACCGTGCCGCGCGCGGCCAACGCCGTGAACGTGTCCTACAGCGTCCCGGACGGCCAGAGCGGCAGCCTCGACGTGTACGTCAACGGCGTCAAGATCAGCAGGACGCTCGCCGTCACGTCCAAGTACTCTTACGTCGACACCAGTTGGATCGCCGGCGCCAAGACGCACCACTTCTTCGACGACTCCCGGCTCCTGCTCGGCCAGAACGTGCAGCAGGGCGACAAGGTCGCCCTCGTGTCGACCGGCACCCAAGTCACCGTGGACGTGGCCGACTTCGAGCAGGTCGCCGGTGCCGCCGCGCAGCCCGCCGGTTCGGTGTCCGTGGTCTCCAAGGGCGCCGACCCCAGCGGCGCGGGCGACTCCACCCAGGCGTTCCGCGATGCCATCTCCGCCGCCCAAGGGGGAGTGGTGTGGATCCCGCCCGGCGACTACCGGCTCACCTCCTCCCTCAGTGGCGTGCAGAACGTGACGCTCCAGGGCGCCGGTCAGTGGTACTCGGTGGTGCACACCTCGCGCTTCATCGACCAGTCCGGCTCCTCCGGCGGCGTCCACATCAAGGACTTCGCGGTCATCGGCGAGGTCACCGAACGCGTCGACTCCAACCCGGACAACTTCGTCAACGGGACGCTCGGGCCCGGGAGTTCGGTCTCCGGGATGTGGATCCAGCACCTCAAGTGCGGCTTCTGGCTGACGGGCAACAACGACAACCTCGTCGTCGAGAACAACCGGATCCTCGACACCACCGCCGACGGCCTCAACCTCAACGGCGGCGCCCACGGCGTCATCGTCCGCAACAACTTCCTCCGCAACCAGGGCGACGACTCCCTCGCCATGTGGTCGCTCAACTCCCCGGACACCAACAGCAGTTTCGAGAACAACACCATCTCGCAGCCCAACCTCGCCAACGGCATCGCGATCTACGGCGGCACGAACATCACGGTCAGGAACAACCTGGTCTCCGACACCAACGCCCTCGGCAGCGGTATCGCGATCTCCAACCAGAAGTTCCTCGACCCCTTCTCCCCGCTCGCCGGAACCATCACGGTCGACGGCAACACCCTCGTCCGCACCGGTGCGATCAACCCCAACTGGGGCCATCCCATGGGCGCGTTGCGCGTCGACTCGTACGACAGCGCGGTCAACGCGACCGTCAACATCACCAACACGACGATCACCAACAGCCCTTACAGCGCCTTCGAGTTCGTGTCGGGCGGCGGGCACGGTTACTCGACCGGCAACGTCACCGTGAGCGGTGCGACCGTGCAGAACACGGGCACGGTCGTCGTCCAGGCCGAGGCGCAGGGCGCGGCCAGGTTCAGCAATGTGCAGGCCACCGGCGTCGGCGCGGCCGGCATCTACAACTGCCCCTATCCATCCGGCTCCGGCACCTTCACCATCACCGACGGCGGTGGCAACTCCGGCTGGAGCAGCACCTGGTCGGACTGCTCGACCTGGCCGCAGCCCGGCCAGGGCACCCCGCCCCCGGACCAGAACACCAACCTCGCCAAGGGCCGCCCGGCCACCGCGACCGGCTCGCAGGACGTCTACACGCCGGGCAGGGCGGTCGACGGCGACGCGAACACCTACTGGGAGTCCGCCAACAATGCCTTCCCGCAGGCCTGGACCGTCGACCTCGGCTCCAACCAGGCAGTACGCAGGCTGGTGTTGAAGCTGCCGCCGTCCTCCGCGTGGAGCGCCCGCACGCAGACGCTGTCCGTGCTGGGCGGCACCGACGGATCGACCTACTCCACCGTCGTCGGCTCCACCGGCTACCGCTTCGACCCGGCGACCGGGAACACGGTCACCGTGGCGCTCCCGAGCGGAACGAACCTGCGCTACCTGCGGGTCGATGTCACCGCCAACACGGGCTGGCCGGCGGCGCAGTTCAGCGAAGTGGAGGCGTATCAGACTTCGTGAGCCGGTCCTGAACCGGGAGCGTCCCACGCTTCGCCGCCTGGATCTGCTCGTACACATGGGTCCGCAGTTCGGCGAAGCGCGGGGCGACCCGGGTGTGCAACTGGTCGCGCTCCACGGGCAGATCGATCTTCAGCTGCTCCTGCACGACGGTCGGGGACGCGGACAGCACGACCACCCGCTCGCCCAGGTACACGGCCTCGTCGATGTCGTGCGTCACGAACAGGATCGTGATGCCGCGCTCCCGCCACAACCCCCGTACGAGATCCTCCAGGTCGGCCCGGGTCTGCGCGTCGACCGCCGCGAACGGCTCGTCCATCAGCAGGACCTCGGGCTCGTACGCCAGCGCACGCGCGATCGCGACCCGCTGCTGCATACCGCCGGACAGCTGCCACGGATACGCCCCCGCGGCATCCGTCAGCCCGACCGACTCCAGCGCGTCCGAGACCAGCTCACGCCTGCGCGCCTTGCTCAACGCCTTCTGCTTCAACGGCAGTTCGACGTTCTCGCCGACCCGCATCCAGGGGAAGAGACTGCGCCCGTACTCCTGGAACACGAAGGCCATCCCGGGCGGCGGCCCGCTCACCTTCCGTCCGCCCAGGAAGACTTCGCCCGACGTCGGGGTGAGCAGCCCGCCCATGCACTTCAGCAGGGTGGTCTTGCCGCAGCCCGACGGGCCGACGAGACAGACGAGTTCGCCGGCGTCGACGGTGAAGGTGAGGTCCCGCACCGCTTCCACCCGTCGGCCGGAACCCTCGTAGACCTTGTGCAGGCCGGATACGTCGAGTTGCGCGTGCATGGACCGCCCTTTCACGATGTTCACGGGGACCGGCGGGCGGCCGCGCGCAGGCCGTGGTACCAGCCGAGCACCCGCCGCTCGACCACCTGGAAGACGACGGAGAGCAGGAAGCCCAGCATCCCGAGGACGAGGATGCCCGTCCACATGTCCGCGATGGCGAAGCTGCGTTGGAACTGGACGATGGTGAAGCCCAGGCCGTCGGTGGCCGCGAACATCTCGCTGATGACCATGAGGATGATCCCGATGGACAGCGCCTGGCGCAGCCCCGCGAAGATCTGCGGGCTCGCCGACCGCAGCACCAGCGTGCGCAGCCGGGTGACGCCCGTGACGCCGTAGGAGAGGGCGGTTTCCTTCATGACCGGGTCGACCGCGCGGACGCCCTCGACCGTGTTGAGGAGGACGGGCCAGACGCAGCCGCTCGCGATGACGACGATCTTCATCGTGTCGCCGATGCCCGCGAACAGCATGATGACCGGGACGAGGACCGGCGGCGGGACCGCGCGCAGGAACTCCAGGACCGGTTCGCACACCGCGCGCACCCGCCGGTAGGAGCCGATCACCGTGCCGAGCGCGACGCCGGCGACGGCCGCCGTGGCGTAACCGGCCGCGAGGCGCAGGACGCTGGGCAGGACGTCCGACTTCAGGCGGTCGCCGGTCCACACGTCGGGGAAGGTCTTCAGGGTCGTCCGCAGGGGCGGCCAGTACACATTGGTGCTGCCGTCCGACGTCAGCCACCACACGGCGACCAGTACGGCCGGCAGCGCGACCGCGAACAGCAGCCGGAGCAGAGTCCGCCTCACACCGCCACCTCCCCGCGCACCGACTGGTGCCAGGCCAGTGCCCGCCGCTCCACCGTACGCGCGCCCACGTTGATGAGCAGCCCCAGCAGACCGGTCACCACGATCAGCGCGTACATCTCCGGTACGGCCTGCGAGGTCTGGGCGACCGCGATGGTCGCGCCCAACCCCGGTGCGCCGATGACCAGTTCGGCGGTGATGGTGAGGATCAGCGCGACGGCCGCCGCCAGCCGTACCCCCGTCATGACGTACGGCAGCGCGCTCGGCCACAGCACGTGCCGGATCCGGGCCCAGGTGCCGAGACCGTACGATCGCGCCGTCTCCTCGGCGACCGGGTCGACGTCCTGGACGCCGTAGAGGACCTGGATCAGGATCTGCCAGAAGGAGGCGTAGACGACGAGCAACAGCACCGACTTCAGTTCGGTGCCGTACAACAGCACCGCGAGGGGGATGAGGGCGACGGACGGGATCGGGCGCAGGAACTCGATCGTCGAGGCGGTCGCCTCGCGGAGGTAGGGGACGACGGAGAGCACGACGCCCGCGACGATCCCCGCGCCGACGGCGATCGCCAGGCCCAGGGCCCAGCCGGTGAGGGTGTCGCCGAGCGCCGACCAGAACGCGCCGTCCCGGAGCTCGTCCCAGAACGCGGACGCGATGCGGCTGGTCGGCGGGAAGTAGGCCTCCTTGACGATGCCGACGCGCGGCACGACCTCGCCGAGGGCGAGGAAGGCCGCGAGTCCGGCCGCACCGAGTGCGGTGTTCAGTCCCTTCACGGAAGCAGCGTGTTCAGGTCGGGGTTCTTCTTGAAGAGGCCGTCGGTCTCGCTCAGCTTCTCCAGCGCCTCGATCGACGAACGGTTCGCGTCGGCGGGCCACTTGGGCAGGATCACCTTGGCCAGCACGCTCGCCGGGACCTTGGTGTAGGTGGCGACGATCTGGCGGACCTCGTCCGGGTGGGCGTCGGCGTAGGCCAGGGACTCGGCGGTGGCCTCCTGGAACTTCTTCACCACGTCCGGGTTCTTGGCCGCGTACGCCGTCGACGTGAAGTACATGGCGACGGTGAGGTTCGGCGCGACGTCGACCAGCGGCCAGGCGATCTGCTGGGCGCCCTGGTTCAACATGGTGGTGAGCGCGGGTTCGACGGCCATCGCGGCGTCGATCTGGCCCTTGTCGAGCGCGGCCGGCATCTGGTCGAAGGCCAGCTCGACGAACTTCACCTCGTCCGGGTCGCCGCCGGCCTTGCGGACGGATTCGCGTACGGCCGTCTCGTTGATGTTCTTCAGCGTGTTGACCGCGACCTTCTTGCCCTCCAGCTCCTTCGCCGACTTGAGGGTGCTGCCCTTCTTGACGACGAGGGCGCCGAAGTCCTTGCCCGACAAGCCGGTTGAGGCGACACCGTTGGCGATGGCCTTCACCGGGACGTCATTGCTCTGGGCGAGCATCAGGGAGGTCATGTTGGAGAAGCCGAACTGGAACTGGCCGCTGACCACCCCCGGCACGATGGCCGCGCCGCCCTGCGCGAGGGTCATGGACAGTTTCAGGCCGTGCTTGCTGAAGAAGCCTTCCTTCTGGCCGAGGTAGAGCGGGGCGACATCGACGATGGGGATGACCCCCACCTTGACCGTGGTGGTGCCGGTGGACGAACTGTTGTTGTCCGACGCTCCGTTGCCGGACGAACCGCAGGCCGACGCGGCGACCAGCACTGTTGTGGCCGCGAGGCCGACGAGCAGACGACGCATGGCAACTCCTGTGCAGACGACGGTGTTCCGACAGGCTGTGCGTACCGCGCACAGTGGTGCTCAACTGTGTTGAGCGGGAACGTAGGGCCCCTGCACGGCCAGGTCAATGCCTAGTGCTCACAATATTGTTGACAGTTGCCGAAGTGTGCTCTTGGCGTGTTGTGCGTCGTCGTGACAGATCCAACCCGCGCCGTCACGGATCCAGTCCGTGTCGTCACAGATCCAGTACGAGCCGCTTCCCCGCACAGCGGGAGACACAGATGAGCATCGTCTCGCCGGCCGCCCGTTCCTCCTCGCTCAGTACCGAGTCCCGGTGGTCCGGGGTGCCTTCGAGAACATCGGTCTCGCAGGTTCCGCAGGTGCCCTCGGTGCACGAGAACAGCACCTCGACACCGGCGGCGCGCACGGTGTCGAGCACGGACACGCCCACCGGGACGGTGACCGTCTTCCCGCTCTGCTCCAGCACGACCTCGAACTCGCTGTCGGCGCCCACCACTTGGGCCTTCGGCTGGAACCGCTCGACGCGCAGGATCCCGCCGGGGCACCGCGCCTCGACCGCGTCGAGCAGCGGCCCGGGACCACAGCAGTAGACGAGGGTGCCGTCCGGTACGTCGTCGAGGACCGACGGCAGGTCGAGCAGCCCCACCTCGTCCTGCGGAGCGACGGTGACGCGGTCGCCGTAGCGGCTCAACTCCTCCCTGAACGCTATGGAGTTGCGGGTGCGCCCGCCGTAGAGCAGGCTCCACTCCGCGCCCGCCGCCTCGGCCGCGGCCAGCATCGGGAGGATGGGCGTGATGCCGATGCCGCCCGCGACGAAGCGGTAGCGGGGGGCGGGCTCAAGGCGGAAGTGGTTGCGCGGTCCGCGCACCCGCACCTTGGCGCCCTGCCCCAACTGCCCGTGCACGTACGCCGATCCACCCCGCCCGTCCGGCTCCCGCAGCACGGCGATCCGCCACGCAGTACGGTCGGCCGGGTCGCCGCACAGCGAGTACTGGCGCTCCAGGTCCGGGCCGAGCACGACGTCGATGTGGGCGCCCGGTTCCCAGGAGGGGAGTTGCTCGCCCAGCGGGTGGCGCAGGGTGAGGGCGAGGACTCCGTCGGCCGCCAACTCCTTGCCTTCTACGACGAGTTCGGCCTCGTAGGTGCTCATGCTCCGGCTCCCCGCGGATCGTCGACCGAGTGGCCGCTGGGGTGGGCGAGCATCCACTCCCACATCTCGATCGGGTCCTGGGAGGTGTGCTCGCGGCCGCAGTGGCAGGTGCCGTGCAGGACGTCGGTGCCCGGCAGCCAGTCGATGCGGTAGACCTCGCCGGTCGGAGCGGTCACTGGACCTTCTCCACGGGCTTGGCGCCCTCCTCGACCAGCCGGGCGAGGATACGGCGGGCGGCGAGACCGCCGGTGTCGATGTTGATGCTCAGCTCCTGGTAGCCGCTCCGCTCCGAACCCAGCGTCTTCTGAAGGAGGTTGAGGGCGTCCACGTCCTGCATGACGACCGTGTGGTTGTTGCCGCGCAGGAACTCGGTGACCTCGGCGTCGTCCGTGGCCCAGTCGCGCGAGACCGCCCAGAAGTCGTACACCTTGCCGTCCGAGGAGGGCGTGATGGCGTAGGTGATCTCGGTGTGGAAGCCGTTCGGGTCGCTGCCGTCCTCCTCGGGCAGGACGCCGACCGGGGCGATACGGCTGTGCAGGAGGTAGAGGCACGGCGCGTGGTACTCGATGTCCTGCCAGCGCGTGATCCGCCCTTGTATTCCAGTGGACTTGGCGTAGAACGGCGGGCACTCGGCGTCGCCCATGTGCCGGCTCACCCGGACGACGCCGGCGCCCTCGTCGACCTCCGTGGTGATCGGCGTCTCGGCGACCTCGGGGGAGCCGATGTAACCGCCGTGCAGATACGTCTCGTGGGAGAGGTCGAGGAGATTGTCGACGAGGAGGCCGTAGTCGGCGTCGATCGGTTCCATGCCGCTGACCGTGACCCAGTCGGGGGAGGCGAGGTGCGGGGCGCGGGGGATGACCTGCGGGTCCGCGAGCGCCGGGTCGCCGATCCACACCCACACCAGCGCGTCCTGCTCCACCACCGGGTACGAGGCGACGCGGGCGGTGCGGGGGATGCGTTTCTGCCCCGGCACGTACACGCAGGTGCCCGTCGTGTCGTAGGTGAAGCCGTGGTAGCCGCACACGATGCGGTCCCCGTCGAGTCGGCTCTCGGAGAGCGGGAACCGCCGGTGCACACACCGGTCGTGCAGGGCCACGGCGGTGCCGTCGTCCTCGGTGCGGTAGAAGACGAGGGGTTCACCGAGGATCGTCCGACCGAGCAGGTCACGCCCGACCTCGTGGCTGTAGGCGGCGACGTACCACTGGTTCCTGGCGAAGGCGGTGGTGTGCGGCATCGTTGCGGCTCCCGTCGTTGGGTGATGGCGACATCGTCCGGAAGGGGGGCGCGGGGGCGCAATACCTCTTCCGTCTCACGGAAGGGGCTGGGGAAACTGCCTGCTCAGGGCGGGTGCTCGTCTGTGGGAGCGAAATCAGGAGTGTGCTGGGCCGGCGACTTCGCTGAGCGTTTCGGTCGGTGGGTTGTGTCTACCTTGGCGCTTCCGCTTTGCGTTATGTGGCAGCTTTGGGCATTTTCTATCGACTGTTGTGCCACGAACTGGCGGTACACCGGCAGAAGTTGCATCGTTGCAGATCAGGCTTGATCATTTCCGCGTTGAGATGCCATGGGGTCGAATCCGGGTCGAATTTGCCGTTCTTTCGCCTCTCCAGCGCGTAGTTGCAGGTCAGGAGTGGGGTGAGAGGGCGTGATGGCAGGCAGTGCGAGACCGATTGCTGAGGCTGTGGCCTTGAAGGGTGTACCCGAGTAGATTCTTGGCCTGCTGGTGGTACGGGCCGCAGAAGGATTTGACCTGCGCAAACGCTGTATTGCAGGGAGAGTGGTCGAGCCCTGGCCCGCGTATGGTCCGGATCTTGGTGGGTAGTAGACCGAGACCAGGAGCCCTTTCCGAGCTGGCGGTGCTGACCGCGAGTTGGACCATCCTGCGCAACGACGAAGCTCCTGGTAGACGGATTCTCGACCAAGATCACCCGTGTAAGCCAGGAGCTTCGCGTGCTTGCCTACCCGTCCTCAATGCCCTGTCCCCCGGATGGCAGCGGCGCACCCATTCACCGCCACCGGTGGGGTACCGATCGGTGCAGCAGGCTGGGACCGGCGCGGTTGGGACGTTCGCGGTCATGGTCGGTTCGGGGCAGCTCGTACAACTAATACAAGGGGGCTGGGCGGGAAATTTGTCGGCAGGGCCGTGTAGTCCGCCGGTGCGCGGCGGGGTCGGCTTGTGCCCCACGATGTGGGGGACGTGCATCGGTGGTCCGCCTTGAACGAACGGTGGAGCGCCCTTCTGGTGCGGCTTGCGGCCGGTGAGAAACCTGGGGCCTGGGCGCCGGGGGAATGGTGTATCCCCGCGGTGGGGCTCTTCGGCGGCGACTTGTTACCCGGGCGTAGCGGCTGGACATCTGTGCCCCCTAGGCTCTGCGCGGTCGCCGAACGCTGCGAAAGGGTCTGGCATGCTCATGGTCTTCCGAAGATTTCGGGCCACGCTCGTGTCCGTGTCGGCCCGGCTGCTCGCCGCCACAGCGACGCCCGCCGCGCCCGCCGACATCCTCGGCGGGCAGGCCCTCGACCCCCGTACCGGGGCCGCGGACACCACCCTGTGTCCCTGGTTCGTGGGGTCCGGTGCGGACGCGGGCGCCCGGGTCGATGACGGTGACACCCAGTGGTACGACACGCACCACTACCTGACGGTCGGCGCCGACGCCTGCGACGTCACGCCCGCGCTCAGGTCGAGCGCCCCGTCCCTGGCCGAAGCCCGGACCCGGGTTGCCGAACTCGCTGCCGACGGCGCGTCCTACGTCTCCACCGACTGGATCACCGCCCCCGCCGACGGCGTACTCGACGAGGTGCCGACCCGTGGCTGACTCCCCGAGCCCCCGCGCTCTGCTGCGCTTCCTGGTGACGGGTGCTACGGCGCTCGCACTCGCAGTGTCCGGTCAACTGGCCGGTACCACAAGGGCGGTGGCGGCGGTGACCGATCCCGTGTCGCTGGTCAATCCCTACATCGGCACCGGCGGCAACGGCGACTTCAGCGCCGGGAACACCTTCCCCGGCGCCGACGTGCCGCACGGCATGCTGCAGTGGTCTCCCGACACCACGTCACGTCCCAAGGGCGGCGGCTACAACTACGCCGACTCGGCCGTCTCGGGCTTCAGCCTCACCCATGTCTCCGGCGTCGGCTGCGACGCGGCCGGGGACCTGCCGATCCTCCCCGTGGTCGGTTCGCTCGGCTCGGACCCCGCGTCCACGACGGAGTCCCTCTCGCACTCCAACGAGACGGCGTCGCCCGGCACTTACTCGGTCGGCCTGGGCAACAGCACGACCGTGGCGCTGGCGACCACCACGCACGCCGGGATCGGGCAGTTCACCTTCCCGTCCTCCACCCAGGCGAGCCTGCTCCTCAAGGTGCAGGACACCCAGACGCCGTACACCTCCTCGACGCTCGACCTCAGCGGCGGCAACACGGTGACCGGGTCGATCACCAGCACCGGCTTCTGCGAGGACACCACCCCGATCACGCTCTACTACGCGATCACCTTCGACCACCCCTTCACCGCCACCGGCACCTTCACCGGCGGCGAGTACCTGACCTTCGACACCACGAGCAGCCGGACCGTGGAGGCCCGGGTCGGCATTTCCTACACCTCGGTGCCGGAGGCCGCGGCCAACCGGGACGCCGAGGTGACCGGGAAGACCTTCGCGGCCGTCAAGTCGGCGGCGTCGTCCGCGTGGAGCTCCGAGCTGTCGAAGATCACCGTCACCGGCGGCACCTCGGACCAGCAGCACGTCTTCTGCACCGCGCTCTACCACGCCTCGCTCTTTCCCTCCGTCATCAGCGACGCCGACGGCTCCTACCGGGGCTTCGACGGCGCGGTGCACACGGTGGGCAGCGGCCACTCGGCGAAGTACGCCGACTTCTCCACCTGGGACACCTACCGCTCGCAGGCCCAACTCACCGCGCTGCTCGATCCGTCGGTGGCGTCCGACATGGCGCAGTCGGTCGTCGACGACTACCAGCAGGGAGGCACGCTCACCAAGTGGGGCATGGAGACCGCCGAGACCCACATCATGGTGGGCGACTCCGCCGTACCGCTGCTCGCCGACTTCTACGCTTTCGGCGCACGGAACTTCGACACGTCGACAGCCCTGTCCGCCATGGTGAAAGAGCAGACGACCAACACCGACGTCACCCCCGGCGTGACCTACCTGGACTCCTTCGGCTACCTGCCCACCAACTCGCTCTACGGCTGCTGCCACGAATACGCCACCACCTCGACCCAAATCGAGTACGACACCGACGACTTCGCCCTGTCGGTGTTCGCGGGCGCCCTCGGTGACACCGCGACGCAGAAGAAGTTCCAGGACCGGGCGCAGGACTGGGAGAACATCTACAACTCGTCCTCCGGCTACATCCAGCCGCGACACTCCAACGGCCGATGGATGGACGGCTTCAACGCCAAGCTGATCACCGGCACGTCGAGCAACGACTTCGCCGAGGGCGACGCCTTCACCTACACCCCGATGATCCCGTTCAACCTCGCCGAGCTGGCGTCCCTGGAGGGCGGTACGTCGTCGCTGGCGTCGTATCTCGACAGTGTGCTCGGTGGCTACCAGGGCCTGGGCAGCGTCATCGGCACCCAGTCCAACATGGGCAACGAGCCGAGTTTCGGGCTGCCTTGGGAGTACGACTGGGTGGGGGAGCCGTACAAGACGCAGTCCACCGTGCGTGCCGTCCAGGACCAGCTGTGGACCAACACCGCCGGCGGCCTGGCCGGCAACGACGACCTCGGCGAGATGAGCGCCTGGTACGTGTGGTCGGCCCTCGGCCTCTATCCGGAGATCCCGGGCACCGCCGACCTGGCCATCGGCAGCCCGATGTTCACCTCGGCGGTCGTCACCGAGGGCAGCGGACACGTGCTCACGGTCAACGCCCCCGCGGCGGCGGACGGTTCGCCGTACATTCAGTCGCTCAGCCTCAACGGCGGCTCCTGGGACAAGGCGTACGTCCCGGCCTCGTACCTCGCCAGCTCCGCGGAGCTGGATTTCACTCTCTCCTCGTCCGCCAACACGTCCTGGGCCGCGGCCGGTTCGGCCGCACCGCCGTCCTACGGCGGCACCCCGGGCACCGGAGTGGCCCAGCCCAGCGGCACGCTCACCGAGACCGCCACCGGCAAGTGCGTCGACGACGCCGGCTCGGGTACCTCGAACGGTACGGCCATCCAGATCTACACCTGCAACGGCACCACCGCGCAGACGTGGAAGGTCGTTCCAGACAGCACCCTGCAGGTGCTCAACGACTGCATGGACGTTACCGACGGCGCGACGACTTCCGGCACCAAGGTCCAACTGCACACCTGCAACGGCACCCAGGCCGAGCAGTGGCAGGCGAACGCGTCCGGCGAGATCGTCAACCCGGTCTCCGGCCTCTGCCTCACCGACTCCAGCAACGGCGCCACGAACAAGACCCAGTTGACCAGCGCCACCTGCACGGGCGCGGTCGGCCAGCGGTGGACGCTTCCGTCAACGTGAGGAGCGAAGGGAACCTGGTGGAGGGGAGGGGCACGAAGACCGCGCCGAACCGTCCGTGACGACCTCGACGAGAGACCGGACGGCGAGGGCGAGAATGCACAGGCCGCCGAGGCGCTGCACGGTCTTGAGGGGCACGCGTATGGCGGTAAAGCGGCCGGCGTGCCCAGGTCCACGCCGGCCTCGGGCATGCGGTCGGGTGCCATCGGGACCAGGAGTTCCGCCTGCTCCTCCTGCGATCAATCGATGTGGTGCGAGTGGCGTCGCGGTTCACTGACCGGGCTCCGGAGCCCGGCCTCCACCTGTACGGGGGCGCAGGAGTCGGCCGTGTGCGGCTGCGGAGTGGGTGACGATGTAGACGTCGATGTCGTCACCGGAGCCTTCGACGATGGCGGTGCCCACTCCGCGGCTGAACAGCGCCCTGAGGCGGCTGCGCCGGGTGGCGCCGATGAGGATCTCGCTGGCGTTGACCTGGCGGGCGAAGTCCAGCACGGCCTGGGCGGGATCGTCGCCGACGACGGTGTGGTAGCTGCCGCCGAAGCTTTCCACCAGGGCGCGCTGGCGGTCCAGCAGGTGCGGGGAGGCCGGGACCAGCCCGTCGCCGCTCATGACGTGAACGGCGAGCAGTTCGCCGCCCGCTCCCCGGGAGGCGATTCGCTCGCCGCGCCGGATGAGGGTCTCGCCCTCCGGCCCACCGGGCAGGGCCACCAGCACGCGTTCCCGGGTGGCCCAGGGCTCCTGGATGCCCTGCTCGTCGCGGTAATGCAGGAGGGCTTCCTCGACGCGGTCCGCCGCCCACAGCAGGGCGATCTCCCGCAGAGCGGTGAGGTTGCCCAGGCAGAAGAAGTTCGCCAGGGCGGCGTCGATCTTCTCGGCCGGGTAGATGTTGCCATGGACCATGCGCCGGCGCAGCGCCTCGGCGGACATGTCCACCAGCTCGATCTGGTCGGCGCGGCGCACGACCTCGTCGGGTACGGTCTCCCGCTGCCTGATGCCGGTGATCTGTTCGACGACGTCGTTCAGCGACTCCAGATGCTGGATGTTGACGGTGGAGATGACGTCGATGCCCGCGTCGAGCAGCTCCTCGACGTCCTGCCAGCGCTTCTCGTTGCGGCAACCGGGAATGTTGGTGTGCGCGAGTTCGTCGACCAGCGCGACCTTCGGGTGACGCGCCAGTACGGCGTCGAGGTCCATCTCGTTGAAGGCCGCCTCCCGGTAGCCCATGGTCCTGCGGGGGACGGTCTCCAGCCCCTGGGCCATCTGCCGGGTCAGCGGACGGCCGTAGTCCTCCACGAAGGCGATGACCACGTCGGTGCCCCGCTCCGCGCGGCGCCGTCCCTCGCCGAGCATGTCGTACGTCTTGCCCACCCCGGGGGCTGCCCCGAGGTAGACCCGGAGAATTCCGTGCGACACGTTCCGCTCCTCCCGGGCGTCGGCGGGTCCTCTTCCCCCCATAGTCCTTCAGATCACCCGGAAGCGGGCCGCGCAGGGGTGTGGCGATGGCGATCGCAAGGGTCAGGGAGTGGCACGAAGGGGAGGGATGGGGCGTGCTGGACGCTGAAGACGGAGCAGCGGGTGGCGCTTGTCCGGGAGACGCCGACCACACACATCCCGAACTCCCGGCGGATCACCCGCACTTGAGCAGAGCGCACCTGGCGGGCGGCCGGCGCCACGCGCACGACTACCGCATCGATGCCCTGCACGTCCGCCGGCTCACCGCACGGCGGACGTCAGCGGCGGCCTGACGCGCGCCTACTCCTCGTCGGGTGCGTCCCGCAGGCCGAGGCGCAGATGTTCGACGTGGAAGAGGGCCTGGTCGAGGAGTTCGGCGACGTGGTGGTCGTAGAGCGCGTAGACGATCGAGCGGCCTCGGCGCTCACCGGCGACCAGGCCGAGGTTGCGCAGCAGGCGCAGTTGGTGGGAGCAGGCCGACTGTTCCATGCCGACGGCCTCGGCGAGGTCGCTGACCGCGCAGGGGCCCTCCTGGAGCCGGGCCAGGATGCGCAGCCGTGACGGGGTGGCCAGAGCCTGGAGGGTCGCGGCGACGTCGGTGGCTCCGACGGCGTCCAGGCGCTCGCGGGTGGTGGCGGTGCTCTGTGTGTCGACTCCGTGGCCCATGACCTCCATCCTACCGAAAACATATGAAGAGGTATTCATTCATTCCTGTATGGTGAAGGTGTTGCCCGCGATGTCCGCTCCCATGCCCGTGAAGGGTCTCTTCGTCATGTCTTCCACCCTCACCGAGCGCCCGGCTCCCGCCAAGGCAGGACGTCAGGTCACCGTCCCCAGGCGGCGCACCCGTGCGTTCGCGCTGGCCGAGATCCGTTGGGCCGCCGCCGCGACGGCCGCTTTCCTGATCACGCTGCCGCTGCAGATGAGCGGCCAACCGGCCTGGGTCTGGGGTCCGCTATACGCGGTCGCCTACGTCACCGGCGGCTGGGAGCCGGCCTGGGCGGGCCTCGGCGCGCTGCGCGAGAAGACCCTGGACGTGGACCTGCTGATGATCGTCGCCGCGCTCGGCGCTGCCTCGATCGGGCAGGTGATGGACGGCGCGCTGCTGATCGTCATCTTCGCCACCTCCGGCGCCCTTGAGGCTCTGGCCACCGCCCGTACCCAGGACTCGGTAAGCGGCCTGCTCGACCTGGCGCCTTCCACCGCGACCCGGCTGTCGGACGACGGCGGCGAACAGACCGTGGCGACCACGGAGTTGAGGGTCGGCGACACACTCCTGGTCCGGCCCGGCGAGCGGATCGGCGCCGACGGACGGGTGCTTGACGGGGCGAGCGAGGTCGCCCAGGCCACCATCACCGGTGAGCCGCTGCCGGTGCCGAAGGAGACCAGGGACGAGGTGTTCGCCGGCACACTCAACGGCACCGGCGCGTTGCGGGTCAAGGTGGAGCGGGACCCCTCGGACTCGGTCATCGCCCGGATCGTGGCCATGGTCGAGGAAGCATCCGAGACCAAAGCTCCTACCCAGCTGTTCATTGAGAAGGTCGAGCAGCGGTACGCCGTCGGCATCGTGCTGGCCACCCTGGCGGTCTTCGCCCTGCCGCTCTCCTTCGGCGTCGGCCTGACCGGCTCGCTGCTGCGCGCCATGACCTTCATGATCGTAGCCTCGCCGTGCGCGGTGGTCCTGGCCACCATGCCGCCGCTGCTGTCCGCGATCGCCAACGCCGGACGCCACGGCGTGCTGGTCAAGTCCGCCGTCGTCATGGAGCGTCTCGGCCAGGTCGACGCGGTCGCCCTGGACAAGACCGGCACCCTGACCGAGGGAACCCCGCGCGTCACCGACATCCGCCCCCTGGTGGGCTCCGCCCTCGACGAGGACGCTCTGCTGACGCTGGTGGCCGCGGCCGAGCACCCCAGCGAGCACCCGCTGGCCCGCGCGATCGTCGACGCCGCCCACGAGCGACGTCTCGACCTGCCCGAGGCGGAGGACTTCGCCTCCGCCCCCGGCGTCGGCGTGACCGCGACCGTCCACGGTACCGAGGTCGCCGTCGGCGCCCCGGCCCGACTGCTCGCGGGCGCCGAGGACGCACTCTCGGCCCGCGCCGCCACGGTCGCGACCGGGCTGGAGGACGGCGGGCGCACCGCGGTCCTGGTCCTGCGCGACGCCGTCCCGGTCGGAGTACTGGGCATCGCCGACCGGCTGCGCCCCGATGCCGCCGCCACGGTCACCGCCCTGCGCGAGCTGACCGGGACCGCGCCCACGCTGCTGACCGGGGACAACTCACGTGCCGCCGCCCGCCTCGCGGCCGAGGTCGGCATCTCCGACGTGCGCGCCGGACTCCTGCCCCAGGACAAGGTCACCGTCGTACGCGAACAGGAGGCGGCGGGCCGCAAAGTGCTCGTTGTCGGCGACGGCGTCAACGACGCTCCCGCCCTGGCCGCCGCACACACCGGCATCGCCATGGGGCGCGCGGGCTCCGACCTTGCGTTGGAGACGGCGGACGCCGTCATCGTCCGCGACGAACTCGCCACCGTCCCCAGGGTCGTTGCCCTGTCCCGGCGCGCCCGCAGGCTCGTGGTGCAGAACCTGGTGATCGCCTCGGTGTTCATCTCGGGCCTGGTGATCTGGGACCTGGCAGGCCACCTGCCGCTGCCGCTCGGTGTCCTCGGTCACGAGGGCTCGACGGTGATCGTCGGCCTCAACGGTCTGCGGCTGCTGCGAGAGAGCGCCTGGGAGCGGTTGGGCCCTGAACAGCGCACCTGAGGGCGCGGCTTGCCAAGCCAGCGCACCGGTCGGGAGGCAGAGCGGTGGGCCTACACCTCTGTGAGGTGAATCAAGGACCGAGCAGGAAACCTGGAGGGCTTGTTGCTGGAGGTGCAAGAACAAGCGGTGTTTGCTGGTTCAGTAGCGTCGGTCGATCTTGTACAGGTCAGTCGTTCAGTCGTGAGAACCGACCGGTTGGTCGAGTCGGCCGATGGCTTTCAGGTTGCGGGCCAACCAGTTGTAGGCGATGTCGTGGCCTGACGCGTGAGGCCGGTCGAGAGTTCCTCTTGGCGGAAGCGGTCAACGGCGTCGAGCAGCACAGGGCGGCGGCAAGGCGACACGGTTCGAGAGCGAGCGGCGCACCCCTGCGGGTGATGGGGCTGCTGTATCGGTAGTGTCCGCCCAGGCACGCCGGGTCTGCGGCACCGTAGTCCGCGAGGAGGAGGATCACCATGGCCGATCGCCGACACGGGGCCGCGGCGGACAAGGCGGACAAGGCGGACGCGGCGCCGCCGCCTGAGGCTCGCTCCGCCGACGTACGGGACGCGGTGCGGCTCGCGGTGGTGATCGGTGCGCTGGGTGTGGTTTTCGGTGACATCGGGACGAGCCCGATCTACACCCTCCAGACCGTGTTCAGCCCGGGCGATCCGCACCCGGTCCCGGTCAGCACGCAGAACGTGTACGGGGTGGTGTCGCTGGTGTTCTGGTCGGTGATGGTCATCGTCACGGTCACGTATGTGCTGCTGGCGATGCGCGCCGACAACGAGGGCGAGGGCGGCATCATGGCGCTGATCACCCTGCTGCGGCGCTGGAGTTCACAGCGCGGTGGGCGAACTGCCGTAATCCTGGCCGGACTCGGCATCTTCGGCGCGTCGCTGTTCTTCGGCGACAGCATGATCACCCCGGCGATCTCGGTGCTGTCCGCGGTCGAGGGACTCAAGGTCGTCGAACCGTCCCTGGACGACGCGGTCGTGCCCGTCACCGCGGTGATCATCGTGGTGCTGTTCCTGGTGCAGCGCCGGGGAACTGCGGCCGTGGGCCGGGTGTTCGGGCCGGTCATGATCCTCTGGTTCACGGCCATCGGCGCGTGCGGTGTCGTCGGCATCACCGACCACCCGGCCATCCTTCGGGCGCTGTGGCCGAGTTACGCCCTGGGCTTCCTGTTTGGCCACTTCGGTACCGCCTTCTTCGCGCTCGCCGCGGTGGTGCTCGCGGTCACCGGTGCGGAGGCGCTCTACGCGGACATGGGGCACTTCGGACGCCGCGCCATCACGCGCGGTTGGCTGTTCCTCGTCTTTCCCGCCTGCGTCCTGAGCTATCTCGGCCAGGGCGCGCTGATCCTCGACGATCCGGGCAACATCAGCAGCCCGTTCTTCCTGCTCGTGCCGCACTGGGGAAGGTGGCCGATGGTTCTGCTGGCCACGGCGGCCACGGTGATCGCCTCCCAGGCGGTGATCACCGGCGCGTACTCGGTCGCCTCCCAGGCGGCCCAGCTCGGCTACCTGCCGAGGCTGCGGATCGCGCACACCTCCGAGTCGACCATCGGCCAGATCTACGTCCCCTGGATCAACTGGCTGTTGATGGTCTCGGTCCTCACCCTGGTCTTCGCGTTCCGCAGTTCCGCGGCGCTGGCCTTCGCGTTCGGCATGGCGGTCACTGGCACCATCACCATCACCACCCTGCTGTTCTTCTATGTCGCCCGCGCGAAGTGGGGCACACCCGTGTGGCTGATCGCGACCGGCGCGACCCTGCTGCTCACCGTCGACCTGCTGTTCGTGGCGGCCAACCTGACCAAGCTCGTGCACGGCGCGTGGCTGCCGCTGTTGATCGGCATCACCGCGTTCACCGTCATGACGACGTGGCAGCGCGGCCGTGAGGTCGTCACCGCCGAACGCGCGGACCACGAGGGCTCGTTGCGCGAGTTCGTCGACCAACTCCGCAGCGGGCAACGGCCGGTGCTCCGGGTCCCCGGTACGGCGGTCTTCCTCAACCGGGACAAGCGGACGGCACCCCTGGCGATGCGGGCCAACGTGGAACGCAACCACGTACGGCACGAACAGGTCGTGATCCTGTCCATCGAGACCGAGCCGGTGCCCCGCGTCCCGGCCGGCCAGCGGATCGTCGTGGACGGCCTCGGTTATGCCGACGACGGGATCGTCCACGTCACCGCCCGGTTCGGCTACATGGAGACGCCGGACGTGCCCGGCACGCTGGCGATGCTCGACCCGGCCGACACCGAGGGGCCGTTGCTGCTCGACCAGGCGTCCTACTTCCTGTCGACGATCGAGCTCCGGCGCGGCCCGGCACCGACGATGGCCCCCTGGCGCAAACGGCTGTTCATCGCCACCTCCCACATCACGGCCGACGCCGCCGAGCACTTCGGCTTGCCCCGCGACCGTACGGTCATCATGGGCTGGCACATCGAGGTGTAGGTGCGCCTGTTGCCGACGGCCCGTCGAAGCGGAAGCGGACCCGGTTCAGTCCCGGTGGATGGTGATCGTCGTCCAGAGTCCGACATGTATGTGGTCGCCGTCCTTCAACGGCACCGGCACGTAGGGGGCGACGGGGTCCTCGGCGCCGTTCACCGTGGTGCCGTTGGTGGAACCCTTGTCGATGAGGGACCAGGTGGAGCCGGGTTGCTGGACGAGGATGGCGTGTTCGTGGGAGACGCCCGGGTCCTTGGGGTCGCTGTCGAGGTCGATGAACGGGGTCTCGCCTGTGGACTGGTGGCGACGGCCGATGGTGATCACGGTGCGGGTGAGGGGGATGTGGAGGTCGGGGGAGTAGGTGGGGACGTACAGTCCCTGGTCCTCGGGCTCGCTGTGGGCCATCACCCTGGCGAAGTAGTCGTGGTCGACGCGGACGGTGGCGGTCCAGGTCGGCGAGCCGGTGGGAACTTCCGCGCGGGGAGAGGGCTGCGAGGGAGATGGCTGTGGGACGGAGACGGTGCCGGCCCGGGTGACGAAGTTGTAGCGGCATCCCTCGCAGAACTGGGAGAGATCCTCGCGGGGCGTACCGCAGTTGGGGCAGAGTTCGGCGGCGGAGGGCGCCGGGGCGGAGGACATGCGGTGGCCGCACACCTCGCACCAGTCGTCGGTCTCGGACTGGTGGCCCTTCGGGCAAGTCGGCATCTCGTTCTTTCCCTCTCTGCTCCTCTACGTGTGGAGAGCGCTATTTCTTGACCCGTACGGTTTTCGTCGAGCGTGTTTCCAGGGTCATTTCGTCCGCGTTGGCCACCCGCGCCTTGAGCCGCACGGTGCCGCTCGCGGCGTCGACGACATCGACCACCTTGGCCAGCAGCTTCGAGGTGTCCTCGTTGCCGGACGCGCTGGCCAGCTGGACGGCGCGACCCAGCTTGGCGGTCGCGGAGTCGAAGTCGCCCTGCTTGCGGGCTTCCAGGCCCTCCTGGATGACCTGGGCGAGTTCGGCCTGGCCGGTGTAGTGGGCGACTTGGGGGTTGATGCGGGTGGAGGCGGCCATGTCGTCGGTCCAGCAGGCACGTACGAGGGCCTGGGCGACTGGCTGAGTCGTGCCGTCCGGCTGCGGGATCACGAGAGAGATCCGGGCGGCCAGCATTTCCTCGCCGACTTCGCTGAGAGGGACCTTGATACAGACGTGGTAGTCGCGGGACTCGTCGCCCCAGGAGCCGGTGGGGTAGTCGCCGGCGCGGGGACCGGCTTCGGTGCTGCGGAGGGTCAGGTCCTCGACCGTGGGGGCGACCTGCTTGACCCACTTGACCGTGGAGCCCTGTGGGGTCCACACGCGCAGCGCGACGTCGGCGACACCCTTGCCCATCGCGTTCTCCATCATCTGCCGGAAGTCGTCGGCCAGGCCGGCGGGGTCGGCGACGATGTCCACGGAACCCAGCAACGCCGAGGCGACCTCGGTGAGTTCCTTGACCTTCCAGTCCGTGCCGACGCCTCGGGCGTCGCAGGTGAAGCGTCCGGCGCAGGCGTTGAGTACGGCCCGTAGCGCCCCAGGCTCCTCGTGCTCGTTGCGGCCGTCGGTGAGCAGGATGCCGTGGCGTATCGGGACGTCGACCGTGGCGAGCAGCTCGTCGGCGAGCCACAGCCAGCTGCCGATCGCGGTGCCGCCGTCCGCGGCGAGCTTGCCCACGGCCTGCTTGGCCTGGTGGCGGGTGGCGGGATCGGCCACGGCCAGCCCGCCGTCGGCGGGGTAGACCTCGTAGGCCGCGTGGGTGCCGGCGATCACGGCGAAGGCGACGCCGTCGCGGATGGTGTCGATCGCTGCGGCGGTCGCGTCGCGGGCGTTCTGCATCTTGGTCGGCGGGTTGTCCATCGAGCCGGAGCAGTCGACCATGATGACAACGGCCGCGTCCGGAGCGGGTATTCGGGTCGGGTCTGCAGTTCCCAGCGGCAGGCCGCCGAGAGTACCGCCGCCGGTCGCGGTCACGGTGACGATCGCGTTGACTTCACGGCCGCCCTCCGGCAAGTACTCGTTCTGGTAGATGTCGACGGCGAACTGCGGCACGTCCGACTTGGAGAAGACAGCCATCGATTGCGCTCCTTAGCGTGCTTTACGCGGGGTCGTGTTCGGTCGGCCCGGCAGGCACCGGGATCGGGAGGACCGCGACCGTCACGTTGTCGCGGCCGCCCCTGTCGAGCGCCACTTGCAGCAGAGCCCGCGCGCACCGCAGGGGGTGCGCGCGGGCGTCCGCCGGCACCGCCGAGGCCAACTCCTCGGCGGATTCTGCGTAGTTCCACAATCCGTCTGTGCACACCACCACGACCCCTGGTCCGTCTGGCTCGAAGGACGTGGTGTGCGGGTCGAGTTCGGGCGCGTCCGCGCCGAGCCAGGCGGTGATGGCATGCGCGCGGCTGTCCGCGTATGCCTCCACCTCGGACAGCAGGCCGGCCGAGACCATCCGGGCCGCCCACGAGTCGTCCTCGGTGAGGCGCGAGGCGGGTGTGTCGGGGTCGTCCGGGATCCAGTACGCGCGGCTGTCGCCGATCCAGCCGACGGTGACGACCTTGCCGGAGGCCATGGCGCTCACGCAGGTGCAGGCCGGGGTGTTGTGGTGTGGGGCCTGGTCCGGTTCGGGGTCCTCGGCAGCGAGGTCGGTGACGGCCTGGCCCGCGGCCAGTAGCGCCTCACGCGTCGCGTCCTCGAACGAGTTGCCGCGCCGCAGCGCTTCGAGCAGTGACGCGTTGGCGCGCTCGGCGGCTGCCGCCGACGCGTCGTCCGGGCGGTGCGCGGACGACACCCCGTCGCACACCACGGCCACCACAACAGGCTTACCGTTGCGAAGAGTTGACGCTGACAGCGCGAACGCGTCCTCGTTGCGGTGGTGCCGCAGCCCTCGGTCACTGACCGCTGCCGCACCCTCCAACTCCTGCTCCTGGTGGTCGCGTTGGCGCGGCTCCTCGAAGGTCGGCTCGGGGGACTGACTCGCCGCTGAACTCCCCCTGGAGAGCGTGCCGTTGGAGGCCAGTTCTGTGCCGCATACGCCACAGAACCTGTCGTCGGGCTCCAGGGGTTCGGCGCAGCAGGGGCTGACGATTGGTTGCACCATGTGTCACACCCACGTCCAGGGGCGGAAGCGATTGGCCCGCTCCACCAGTTCGACCGCTGAGCTGTCCTGCTGCGCGAGCCGGGCCAGCACACGGTAGGAGCGCTCCATGCCGAAGCGCAGCCCACGCTCGGTCAGGTCGCAGTCCAGCAGTCTGACCCCCGCGGCCTCCGGGCCGGCGCCGGGGCTGCCGGAGAGCACCCAGTCGAGTGCGCTGCCCAGTACCTCGGTGGCGAGCTGCTCGCGCCGCTTGGCGTCGATACCGAGCTGCCGCAGCTCCTCCACCTGGACGGCTGCCGCCCGTAGGTCTTCCAACGGCAGTTCCTGCGGCGGCCGTTCGCGCAGCCGGGCACGTATCGCGGCGACCCGGGCCGCGGTGAAGTGGATCGAGGCTTCCGGCACCGACTCCAACGCCGCCACGGCACCGGCCCGCTGGTGCGAAGCGAGCAGCACGCGGGCAAGACCGAACGCCGCGCTGACATAGCGCTCGTCGGTGCTCCACACCAGCCGGTAGTACTCGGCGGCCTTCTCCAGTCGGCCCAGCATCTCGGCGCAGATGCCCAGCGCCAGCTTGGGCGCGGACTCGCCGGGGAAGGCGTCGTACACGGCGTCGAAGGCCAGCGCGGCGCTCTCGTGGTCGCCGGTCGCCAGCGCGGTCAGACCCCGGTGCCACACCACGCGCCAGTCGTCGAGGTCGTCGTCGGCCAGCGCCGTCAGCATGTGCGAGGCCGCGTCGATGTCGTCCGTCTCCAGTCGCGCCCTCAGGTCCCGCAGCCGTATCTCGACGGACTCGACGGGCGCCGACCGCAAGGCCGTGATCAGCTCCGCCGGTGCCGCGGCCGCCAGTCCCGCCAGGAACTTGGCGTTGGCGTCGTTCGGGTCCACCAGCGGCACCGGCAGCGCGAGGGCGGCAGCCCGCGCGTCGAGCCGCGCGACGGTGAGCGCGGCTCCTGTCTCGGCCTCGCCCGCCGGGCTGAAAGCCTGCGCCGGCACGGTGTACGGCGTACCGGCCGGGGGTGGGGTGTTCCCGAAGAAGACACCGCTCGCCGACGGGCCGGAGCCGGACGCGATTGCCTTGCCCGCCGGGCGACTTGGCCGTATGCCAAGGGATCCGTTCGGCGACCGGCGCGGGGCGCCGCGCCGTACCGCGAGCGTGTGCGCGCCGAGGGTGGAGGTGTTGCCGTCCAGGGGTTCGACCAACTTGTCCTCGACGACCCGCAGTTCCTGCCCGAAGACGCTGGACAGGGCGGGGCGGGGCTTGCCGGTCTGTGAGGCCACGATCTCGCGCAGGACGCCGAGGAGCTGGTCCGTCATTTCCTCGGCGGAACCGAAACGTCTGTCGGGGTCGGGGTCGGTGGCCCGGACGAGGAGCCGGTAGAAGGACTCGTACTGCGAGAAGACGGGGATCTTGTCGGGGCCGGGGAGGCTGTCGACGAAGACGGTCGTGTAGCCCTGGAAGTCGAAGGTGAGGATGGCGAGCGCGCGGGCCACCGTATAGAGGTCGGAGGCGACGGACGGGCCGAACTCGGCGACTTCCGGCGCCTGGTAGCCGATCGTGCCGTAGATCGCGGAGTCCTCGTCGTCCATGTGCCGGACCGCGCCCATGTCGATGAGTTCGAGCCGGTCCTCCTGCTGGATGGCGTTGTCGATCTTGAAGTCGCAGTACAGCAGCCCGCGTTTGTGGAGGTGGCCGAGGGCTTCCAGGGCCTCGATGGCGTACGCGATGGCCTGCTCGACCGGCAGCGGCTCGCGCTGGCCGTCCGGGCCGCGCCGCTCGTCGGCGATCTCCTTCAGGGATTTGCCGCCGACGTACTCCATGACGATGTAGCCGTCGAGCGAGCCCGTGCGCTGGTCGAGATGCTCGACGAAGTTGTAGATGCGGACGATGTTGGGGTGTTCGATCTCGGCGAGGAACCGCCGTTCCGAGACGGCGGCGGCCAGCGCGTCCTCGTCGCCGGTGTCGAGCAGGCCCTTCAGGACCACCCAGCGGTCGCTGACCGCGCGGTCGACGGCGAGATAGATCCAGCCGAGCCCGCCGTACGCGAGACAGCCAACGACCTCGTACTGGTCGCGGACGAGATCGCCCGCCCGCAGCTTGGGGGTGAAGGAGTACGGGTGGCCGCACTTGGCGCAGAAGCCGTCCGCGCGCCCCGGGCGCCCGTCGCGGCCGCGGCTGACCGGCATGCCGCAGTCGCTCTTGCCGCAGTACCGGTTCCGTTCGGGGACCTCGGGGTTCTCCAGGACGGAAGTGGCCGGGTCGGGACGGGGGATGGGCGGTACGGCGACCAGGCCGGCGCCGAGTCTGGCGCGGGTCGGTCCGCTGCCGCCGGTGACCGTGGTGCGCACGGTCACCGGGGTACCGCCGACGCTGCCCGTGAGGGTGTGGGACAGCCGGCTGAGTGTGGAGCGGGGCGAGGGCGAGGAGTCGTTCCCGGAGTTCTTCGGGCCCTCGCTCGCGGGTGACGCCCCTGTACGCCCGGCGCCCACCCGTTGGGGCACTGGGGCACGCCCGCAGATGTCGCAGTACAGTTCGCCGCCGCCGACGTCCTCGATGGTTCCGGTGCAGCCCGGGCGTTGGCACTTGGTCATGGTGTCCACCTTGTTCCCCATCGGATGTTCATGCGCAGGTCCACCGCCTCTCCCGGGGGCCGCGGGTCTTCTGGATGGCGGGGTGGTTCCAGTGGGTCCGCGGCAGGGGCATCACCCCGCAAGCCGATGTCAGGCACTCTCGCGCCCGAACGGAGGGAACTCGGCCAGGGTGCGACGCAGACCGATGACGGCGAGGGCGGCGATGACGAACACGGCGCCCGAGAGGCCCAGCGGCCCGGACAGCGCGCTGCCGGCACCTCCGGACGCGGACTTCTCGTAGGCATCGGTGTTGATTTTGATCAGTTTCTGCAGTGCGGTGTCGAACTGCCCGAAAGCCCAGTTGGAATCGCCGGGCTTGTAGCTCACGCAGTACGCGATCGCCCCGGTCACGTCTCCGGAGGTGGCGAGGGCGCGTATGCGGCGGTCGTCCTTTTGGTACACCTGGTAGCTGGCGACGACGGCTTCGGCTTGCTTGCGCTCGCCCTTGAACGTGATGTTGCGGAACTCGTCGCCGAAGAAGCCGGTGAAGGGCAGGTCTTCCTGATTGGCCCGGTAGGCGTTCATGGCGGCGGCGGACCGGGCGTCCCAGCCGCGGATGGTGGCGCCGGGCAGATGCATGAGCTGCTGGGTCTTGTCGAAGAAGTGCTGTTCGTGTTCGGCGGCGTTCGGCTGGTCCAGCAGGTAGCGGGACTCGTCGGCGTTGGCGTCGTAGGCGACGGCGCGGGCGCGGGTGAGAGCGACGACCGAGTCGTAGGCGTCGCGGCGAGCGCCGTGCAGGTACTCCTGCTGGCCGGAGATCTGCACGGTCGCGGTGACGGAGACGCCGATGGCGATCAGGACCGCCGCCGCCAGGGCCGGATTCACGAGGCGTCGGAACCGGACCGCGAGGAAGAGCTGGAGGACGAGGAGTACGACGGTCAGCAGCAGGCCGGCGGTGAGGACCGCGATCCGGGCCGAGGACAGCTTGTCCGTGGTGGTGGTGTAGGTCGTGTTGAAGGCGATGTTGTTCGCCGTGACCAGTTGGTCGGCCTCCGGCAGGAGACGGGTGCGCATGAGGTCGGTGGTGGACCGGTAGGCGGCCAGCGTGCCCGGGTCGGTCTTCCCCGCGGCGTAGCCCTTCTGCTTGCCGAGGAGTAGCGCGTGGGACGCGCCCTCCTCGTAACTGCCGAAGTCGGCGATGGCCTGCGCGACGGACGCTTCGGCCACCGGATCACCCTGGGCGGCGACCGAGAGGTCTCGGAGATACACGCCGGCTTGGCTGCGCCGCTGGTTGTAGATGTGGGCGGCGGTGCTGCGGTCGTCGGTGAGCGCCGAACTGGTGCCGAACATCAGCTGGTTGGCGAGCTGGGCGTCCATGTCGTTGAGCGTGAAGTACAGGCCGGTGGCGCTGGTGATCTGGGGTGCGGAGTGGTTCCGGATGTCCGACCAGGAGGAGCGCGCGAACAGGCCGGTCACAACGAGCGCGATGATGAGCAGAGCCGAGGCGCTCAACGTGGCGCCGCGCAGCAGTCTCAACCACTGGGGGACGGTCGTAGGGAGGCGGCCGCGCCACAACTTCGGCGGTCTGAGGCGCGGCCGACGTATTCCGCGGAGCGGCCGGCGTATTCGGCTGTTGGGGGAAACACGCGGTTCGCGGTGCCTCCCTCGAGAAGGCCGGGGGGAGTTGGTGCCCATCGGAGCCGACGCCTGGGGCGGTGCCGTAGGGCGCTGTTCCGTGGCGCTGGTGTCCGGCATTGCGTTGAGTCCCCTTCGCACTGCGGAGCGGCCTGCGCCGCGCTTTCCGCGGGGCCACTCTTGCGTCTCGAACGCGGGACAACCCTGTCTTGTCGCGACTTTGACGCCGCATCAACGGGACCTTGACGCGGTGCCGAGGGGG
>NZ_JBLTJC010000049.1:0-42177 GCF_048158785.1 Streptomyces colwelliae
TGGGGGAGTCGATGCTGGTCATCGAGACGACGGAGGGCATCGCAGGGCACCGTGTCCTCCTTGTCGAGCGACGGCTTGTCGTCCTCCACGGGGACTTCCTCTACCTGCTGCTCGACCTTCCGCGGCGGCGATGCTTCGCGGCGGTCAGGGGCTGGGCCTCGTCTGCCAAGAGGACTCCTCGTGCGCGATCCGGGTCCCCCGGTCAGGCTCCGGAGTGCCCATGGTAGCGATCCCGGGCTCCGGGCTCGCCTTCAGGCCGATGTGAGGGCCGTCCACTGGTGAAACACGAGGGGCTGTCTCCGGCATTCCGGAGGTGATGCGAGGGCGGCTTGAAGGTGTCCGGCGGGGGTGTTTCGGGCCGGGCAGCGGGGGGTCGGAGGTACCGGGCCAAGCGCAGCACCATCGCAGTTCGTCCGGGCGGACGGCGGCAGATCAGAGGGACCTGGTCGATCGCAGCACCATCGTGACTCGTCCGAGCAAGCGACCGGGGAGAGGCGGGAGGCACCCGTCCGACCACCACGCGATCGCGGCTCCTCCGAGCAGGCGACGGCGGACCGGAGATACCCGGCCAAGCGCAACGGCATCGCGGCTCCTCCGGGCGGACGACGGCGGGCCAGAGGGACCTGACCGACCGGAGCACCTCATCGGCTCCTCCGGGCAAGCGACCGCGGAGAGGCCGGAGGATCCGGCCGACCACCGCGCCATCGCGGCTTGTCGCGTCCACTCGCCGGAGCCGCGCGTGGGAAACAGCCCCGCGTACTCAGGGGTGCACGGAAACGGCCGCCCCGGTGGTACCGGGGCGGCCGTTCGCGAATCGCCGCAGGACGTGCTGTCGGCTTCAGACCACCAGCAGCGCTTCCAGCGGGGCGCCGTCCAGTGCCGGTTCCAGGCGGGCGCGGCCCGCGAGGAAGCCCAGCTCCATCAGGACCGCGACGCCGGCGACCTGTGCGCCCGCCCTGCGGATCAGCTGGAGGGAGGCCTCGGCGGTGCCGCCGGTGGCCAGGACGTCGTCGACGACCAGGACGCGGTCTCCGGCGCTCAGGTCCTCGGCGTGCACCTCGATCTCGGCGGAGCCGTACTCCAGGTCGTACGCCTGGCTGAGGGTCGCTCCGGGGAGCTTGCCCGCCTTGCGTACGGGGATGAAGCCGACGCCCGCGCGGACGGCCACCGGGGCGCCGAGGATGAAGCCACGGGCCTCCAGGCCCACGACCTTCGTCGCACCGGTGCTCACGACGATCTCGGCGAGTGCGTCGGTGAGCGCCGTGAACGCGGCCGGGTCCGCCAGGAGCGGGGTGATGTCCTTGAACATCACGCCCGGCTCCGGGTAGTCGGCCACATCGCGGATACGGCTGAGCAGCAGTTCCTTGATGTCGGTCATCGACGCTTCCCCGAGGGACGGCCACGGCCGCGGTTGCGGGACGCCGGCTGGGTGCGCGGGCCCACGACAGCTGCCGCGTCCTCGGGCTCGTCGTCGTAGTCGTCGTCCGAGCGGTTGACGACCTGGGACTCCGCCGGCTCGCCCTGCGCGGCGGCCTGGGCCCGCTTGGCGAGGACGCGCTTCTTGAGCGCCTTCATCTGCGGCTCGGCCTCCTTGAGGTCGGCGACGAGCGGCGTGGCGATGAAGATCGAGGAGTACGCACCGGCCGCGAGGCCGACGAACAGCGACAGCGAGATGTCGTTGAGGACACCCGCGCCGAGGAAGCCGCCGCCGATGAACAGCAGGGCCGCGACCGGCAGCAGCGCGACCACCGTGGTGTTGATCGACCGCACCAGGGTGCCGTTGATCGACCGGTTGGCGATGTCGCTGTAGGTCCAGCGGGTCTGCTTGGTGATGTCCTTGGTCTGCTCCTTGAGGCTGTCGAAGACGACGACCGTGTCGTAGAGCGAGTAACCGAGGATGGTCAGCAGACCGATCACCGTGCCGGGCGTGACCTCGAAGCCGACGAGGGCGTAGATGCCGATGGTGATGGTGATGTCGTGGATCAGGGCGACGAGCGCCGCCAGGGCCATGCGCCACTCGAAGGCGATCGCCAGATAGATCACGACCAGCACCATGAAGATCGCCAGGCCCTCCCAGGCCTTGTTGGCGACCTGGTCACCCCAGCTCGGGCCGACCAGGTCCGCGGCGATGCTCTCGGAGTCGACCTTCAGGTCCTTCGACAGCTGCTTCTTGATGCTGTCGGACTTGTCCGTGTCGATGCCGGCGATCTGGATGCGCAGGCTGCCGTCGCCGAGCTTCTGGACGACCGCGTCGTGGCCGGAGGCGTCCTCGGCGTACTTCTCCACCTGGCTCACCGAGGCGCTCATGCCCTTGGGCGTGGTGAAGGCGGCGCCGCCCTGGAACTCGATGCCCATGTTCAGGCCGCGCACCGTCAGGCCGAGGATGGCCGTGATGGTGATCAGGATCGAGATGCCGTACCAGATCTTGCGATTGCCGACGAAGTCGTACCCGACCTCGCCACGGTGCAGTCGGGCGCCGAGGTTGCCGAGTTTCGACATCTCACGCCTCCTTCGGGTCGACGGGGGCGGAGGGACGGCGGGTGCGGCGCAGCGGCGGCTTGGCGCCCAGCGCCTTCGGGTCGATGCCGGACCACTTGTGGCCGTCCGCGAAGAACTTCCGGCGGGCGAGGATGGTCATCAGCGGCTTGGTGAAGAGGAAGACGACGACGACGTCGAGCACGGTGGTCAGACCGAGGGTGAACGCGAAGCCCTGGACCTTGCCGACGGTGACGATGAACAGCACCGCGGCGGCGAGGAACGACACGAAGTCGGAGACCAGGATGGTGCGCCGGGCACGCGGCCAGGCCCGCTCGACGGAGGGACGCAGCGAGCGGCCCTCCCGGATCTCGTCCCGGATGCGTTCGAAGAACACGATGAACGAGTCCGCGGTGATACCGATCGCGACGATCGCGCCGCAGACCGCCGGCAGGTTCAGCGCGAAGCCGATGCCCGGGCCGAGCAGCGCCATGATCACGTACGTGAGGATCGCGGAGACCAGCAGCGAGGGGATCGCGATGACCGACAGGCCGCGGTAGAAGATCAGCAGGTAGAGGACGACCAGCGCGAGGCCGATCGCGCCCGCGATCAGACCGGCGTGCAGCTGCTCACCGCCGAGGGCCGCGGTCACCGTGGTGACGCTGTCCGTCTTGAAGGTCAGCGGCAGGGCGCCGTACGACAGCATGTTGGCGAGGCTCTGGGCCTCTTCCTGGGTGAAGCTGCCGGAGATCTCCGCGCTGCCGCCGGTGATCGACGAGCTGACGGACGGGCTGGAGACGACCTGGCCGTCGAGGACGATGCCGAACTCGTTCTGCGGGGCGGTGTTCTTCGCCAGTTCACCGGTGATCGTGGCGAACTTGGAGCCGCCCTTGCCGGTGAAGTCCATGGTGACCTGCCAGCCGGCGGCGGTCGTCGTGTTCAGGACGGCCGCGGCCTTCTTGACGTCGGTACCGTCCACGGCGGCGGGGCCGAGCACGTACTTGTACCAGACGCCCGAGACCTGGCCGCAGGCCACGGTCGCGTCCTCGGCCTTGGCGTTTTTGCCGGCGGTGTTCTGGACCGACTTCTTGGAGCAGTCGAGCGCGGTGTACTGGGCCTCCAGCTTGGCGGCCGCCTCGCTGGCGGCGGCGCTGCTGCTCGCCGACGGGGTGGCGCTGGCCGAGGCCGAGGCGCTGGGGCTCGCGGACGAGGTGGCGTCGGCCTTCAGCGCGTCGCTGGCGGCACGGCCCTGAGAGGTGGCGGTGGCCGTCGGGGGCGCGGAGCCGGTCGAGGAGGCGGTCGCCTTGGAGCTGGCCGAGCTCGACGGGCTGCTGGAGGCGCTGCTGGACGCGCTCGGTGACGGGCTCGTCGTCGCGGCGCCCGTGGACGCCTCCGTGGCCAGGACCGGGCGGAAGTACAGCTTGGCCGTCGTACCGACCTGCTGCCGTGCCTCCTCCGAGTTCGTGCCCTTCGGGATGTTGACGATGATGTTCTTGTCGCCCTGGGTCTGGACCTCGGCCTCCGAGACACCAAGACCATTGACACGGCGGTTCATGATGTCGACCGCGGTGTCCATGTTGGTCTTGTTGATCGACGACGCCTCGCCGGGCTGGGCCACCGCCCGCAGGGTGATGCTCGTGCCGCCGGCCAGGTCGATGCCGAGACGCGGAGTGCTGTGCCCGGATGCGAACATGCCACCGGTGAGCGCCACGATGGCGATCAGGATGAGGGCCAGCGAGCGCCACGGCTTGCTCTGGGCGCTCGCGCTGCGGCCCCTCTTAGGTGCTGCCACCTTCTCGTACTCCCTCTCGGGCCGCTCCGCGCCGGGTCAGCGCGGCTGCGGCCATGACATGGTGTCGGATCCCGTGCGAGCGACGCACGTACCCGGGGTGCGCGGGGCGCGAGCGGGTCGCGCCGCGCTCCCGGGACGTGACTACTTCGCGTCGGACTCGCCGTCGGACTTCTTCGGCTCTTCTTCCGTCTTCGCCTCTGCGGCCTCGGCCGGCTCCTCGGTGGCGTCGGCCGGCTCGTCGGCCGCGTCCTTCTTGCCGAGGTCGATGGGCTTGTCGTCGGAAGAGTCGGCGGCGGGCTCGTCGGTCTCGGTGAGGGAGGAGGCGTCGTCCGGGACGGTGTCGGCGTCGTCCTTCAGGTCGTGCTCGACGCCGTGGACGATGCGGTTGTACTCGTCGTCGGTGAGGACGGCGCCGATCGCGTTCTTCGCGAAGAGAAGTTCGATGCCCGGGCCTGCGTCGAGGAGAACCGTCTCCTCGTTGACTTCCTTGACCGTCGCGTACACGCCCCCGATCGTGCGGACGCCGGTGCCGGGCTGCATGTCATTACGCATCGACGCGGCCGCCTGCTGCTTGCGCTTGGCAGAGCGGGTCATCAGGAACATGGCCCCGATGAGCACGATGAACGGGAGGAGGGTCACGATATTCACGGGACGGAATTTCCTTCGCACGACCGCGGCGGGAGCGGCCTGGTGGATGGGGGTGGTCGGCGCCGCCCACAAGGGCGGCATCGGCGGAGTCTAAGCGAGTCCACGCTGATGGAACAACGCTCAGCATGGCACCGGGGTTCCTGACCTTGCCAGCGCCCCCGCCGTCACGCCCCGAACAGGTCCCCTTGTCCGTTTCCCCCGGTTGACGAGCGGGGCGGGGTGAGGCCGAGATGCGCCCACGCGGCGGGGGTGGCGACGCGTCCGCGCGGGGTGCGGGCCAGCAGTCCCTCCCGTACGAGGAAGGGTTCGGCGACCTCTTCGACGGTCTCGCGCTCCTCCCCCACGGCGACCGCGAGCGTGGACAGGCCGACGGGTCCGCCGCCGAACAGCTTGAGCAGCGCTTCGAGGACACCGCGGTCGAGCCTGTCGAGGCCCCGGCCGTCGACCTCGTAGACCTTGAGGGCGGCCCCGGCGATGTCCTGGGTGATGAATCCGTCGGCCTTGACCTGCGCGTAGTCCCGGACGCGGCGCAGCAGCCGGTTGGCGATGCGGGGGGTGCCGCGGGAGCGTCCGGCGATCTCGGCGGCGCCGTCGGGGTCGATCTCCACGTCGAGCAGGTTGGCCGAGCGGTGGATGACGCGCTCCAGCTCGGTGGGTTCGTAGAACTCCATGTGCGCGGTGAAGCCGAAGCGGTCGCGCAGCGGCGGTGGCAGCAGTCCCGCGCGCGTGGTGGCGCCGACCAGGGTGAACGGCGGGAGTTCGAGCGGGATCGCGGTGGCGCCGGGGCCCTTGCCGACGATGACGTCGACGCGGAAGTCCTCCATCGCCATGTAGAGCATCTCTTCGGCGGGCCGGGACATGCGGTGGATCTCGTCGAGGAAGAGGACCTCGCCCTCCTGGAGGGAGGAGAGGATCGCGGCGAGGTCGCCGGCGTGCTGGATGGCGGGGCCGCTGGTGATGCGGATCGGGGCTTCCATCTCGGCCGCGATGATCATCGAGAGGGTGGTCTTGCCGAGGCCGGGGGCCCCGGAGAGCAGCACGTGGTCGGCGGTGGCGCCACGCGCGCGTGCGGCGCGCAGCACCAAGTCGAGCTGCTCGCGGACCTTCTCCTGGCCGATGAACTCGCCCAGGTCCTTGGGGCGCAGGGCGGCCTCGACGGCCTGGTCCTCGCGGTCGGCGACAGAGCCCACCAGCCGCTCGGCGGCGGTCTCGTCGGTCGTGTCGTCCCAGTTCACTGACGGTTCTCCTAGCGGGCGCGGTTCAGGGTCTGTAGAGCCGCCTTGAGCAACTGCCCCACCTGCGGCGCACCCTCGGCGGCCTCGGCCTGCGGTGCTACGGCGGCCACGGCCTCGTCGGCCTCGCGGGTGGCGTACCCGAGGCCGATGAGCGCGGCGTGCAGCTGATCCCGCCAGCCGCTGGTGACCGGGGCGCCGATCGCCGGGGCGGACCCCACCGGGGCGCCGAGCCGGTCCTTG
This sequence comes from Streptomyces colwelliae, assembly GCF_048158785.1. Classification (NCBI taxonomy): domain Bacteria; kingdom Bacillati; phylum Actinomycetota; class Actinomycetes; order Kitasatosporales; family Streptomycetaceae; genus Streptomyces; species Streptomyces colwelliae. The sequence continues at coordinate 6,391 of NZ_JBLTJC010000049.1, forward strand.
AACTCCAGCAGCAGCTTCTGGGCGCCCTTCTTGCCGATGCCCGGGACCGCCATCAGCGCCTTCTCGTCCCCAGCGGCAACCGCCCGGCGCAGCGCGTCCGGGGTGTGCACGGCGAGCATCGCCTGCGCGAGCCGGGGACCGACGCCGGTAGCGGTCTGGAGCAGCTCGAAGATCTGGCGCTCGTCGTCGTCCACGAAGCCGTACAGGGTGAGCGAGTCCTCGCGGACGACGAGCGAGGTGGCGAGCTTGGCGGGCTTGCCTAGGCGGAGCGTGGACAGGGTGTTCGGCGTGCACTGGATGGCCATGCCGACACCACCGACCTCGACCACCGCGGCGTCGGGAGCGAGTGCGGCGACCGTGCCACTGACGAAGGCGATCATGCGGTACGGCCTTTCGGAGCGCGCGGGGTTTTCGGGGCTTGCGTGGCTTGCGGGGCTTTGAGCGTGCCGGCCGCGTGTTGGGCGACCGCCTGTTGCAACCGGTTCTGGGCGACCGCCTGTTGGAGGCGGTTGGTCGCGGGGCCGCGCCAGATGTGGCAGATGGCGAGGGCGAGGGCATCGGCCGCGTCGGCGGGCTTCGGGGGTGCGTCGAGCCGGAGCAGCCGGGTCACCATGGCGCCGACCTGGGCCTTGTCGGCGCGGCCGCTGCCGGTGACGGCGGCCTTGACCTCGCTGGGGGTGTGCAGGGCGACGGGAATGCCGCGGCGGGCGGCACAGAGCATCGCTACGGCGCTGGCCTGGGCGGTGCCCATCACCGTGCGCACGTTGTGCTGGCTGAACACCCGCTCCACGGCGACGAATTCGGGCCGGTGTTCGTCGAGCCACGCTTCGATGCCCTGCTCGATGGCGACGAGGCGCAGCCCCAACTCGGCGTCCGCCGGGGTCCGTACGACTCCGACGCCGACCATGGTGAGCGGCCGGCCCGCGACGCCTTCGACGACACCGACACCGCATCGGGTCAGTCCGGGGTCCACCCCGAGTACGCGCACGCCACCCTCCCCCTTTTTTGCGGCTGAACCGCCGCCGCTCTCGCGGACCTGGCTGAGCACCGGCGGGGTTCCCCAATTGATGATTGCGGTCCGCGGTCGGTGATCTTTGACTTCCGCCAGGCTATCCGCTGCCACCGACAACGGCGGCGGGCCGACGGGACGTGTCCCGTCGGCCCGCCGAAATCCCGCTCAGCTCGCGGCAGCGCTACGCGTCGACCTTCTCCATGACCTCGTCGCTGACGTCGAAGTTGGCGAAGACGTTCTGTACGTCGTCGCTGTCCTCCAGGGCGTCGATCAGCTTGAAGATCTTGCGGGCGCCGTCCTCGTCGAGCTCGACCTGCATGGTCGGGACGAAGTTGGCGTCGGCGGAGTCGTAGTCGATGCCGGCGTCCTGGAGCGCGGTGCGGACCGCGACCAGGTCGGTGGCCTCGGAGATGACTTCGTAGGACTCACCGAGGTCGTTGACCTCCTCGGCGCCCGCGTCGAGCACGGCACCCAGGACGTCGTCCTCGGACAGCTCGCCCTTGGGGACGACGACGACACCCTTGCGGTTGAAGAGGTACGAGACGGAGCCGGGGTCGGCCATGTTGCCGCCGTTGCGGGTCATGGCGACACGCACGTCCGAGGCGGCGCGGTTGCGGTTGTCGGTGAGGCACTCGATGAGCACCGCGACGCCGTTCGGGCCGTAACCCTCGTACATGATCGTCTCGTAGTCGGCGCCACCGGCTTCGAGACCGGCGCCGCGCTTGACCGCGGAGTCGATGTTCTTGTTCGGGACCGAGCTCTTCTTGGCCTTCTGGATGGCGTCGAACAGCGTCGGGTTGCCGGACACATCGGCGCCACCGGTACGGGCCGCGACCTCGATGTTCTTGATCATTTTCGCGAAGAGCTTGCCGCGCTTGGCGTCGATCACGGCCTTCTTGTGCTTCGTCGTAGCCCATTTAGAGTGGCCGGACATCTGCCTGTCTCCTTCGCGTAACCCAACTCTTTACGAACCCCAGAGATCCTACTAGGACCCCGGAGCCAGGTTCGCGCGCACCATGTCGACGAACAGGGAGTGCACGCGGTGGTCGCCGGTCAGTTCCGGGTGGAACGACGTGGCGAGCGCGTTGCCCTGGCGGACCGCGACGATGTGGCCCTCGTGTTCGGCGAGGACCTCGGTCTCGGCACCGACGGACTCGACCCAGGGGGCGCGGATGAAGACGCCCTCCACAGGATCGCCCTCGATGCCCCGGACGTCGACAGCTGCTTCGAAGGATTCGTTCTGCCGGCCGAAGGCGTTGCGGCGCACGATCATGTCGATGCCGCCGATCGTCTCCTGGCCCGAGCGCGGGTCGAGGATCTTGTCGGCGAGCATGATCAGGCCGGCGCAGGTGCCGTAGACAGGCATTCCGGCACGCACGCGTGCGCGAAGGGGGTCCATGACCCCGAAGAGGACGGCCAGCTTGGAGATGGTGGTCGACTCACCCCCGGGGATGACGAGACCGTCCACCTCGGCGAGTTCCTCGGGGCGCCTGACCTGCCTGGCCACGGCGTCCGCCGCGGCCAGGGCGATCAGGTGCTCCCGTACGTCGCCCTGGAGCGCCAGGACGCCGATGACAGGTGCTTGCGTCATGGGTGGTTACCAGCCGCGGTTGGCGTAGCGCTCGGCCTCGGGGAGGGTGTCGCAGTTGATGCCGACCATGGCCTCGCCGAGGTTGCGGGACGCGTCCGCGATGATCTTCGGGTCGTCGTAGAAGGTGGTCGCCTTCACGATGGCGGCGGCGCGCTTGGCCGGGTCGCCGGACTTGAAGATGCCGGAGCCGACGAAGACGCCCTCGGCGCCGAGCTGGCGCATCAGCGCGGCGTCGGCGGGGGTGGCGACGCCGCCGGCGGAGAAGAGCACGACCGGGAGCTTGCCGAGTTCGGCGACCTCGCGGACGATCTCGTACGGGGCGCGCAGCTCCTTGGCGGCGGCGTACAGCTCGTTGTTGTCGAAGCCCCGCAGCTTGGCGATCTCGTTCTTGATCTGGCGCAGGTGGCGGACCGCCTCGACGACGTTGCCTGTGCCGGCCTCGCCCTTGGAGCGGATCATGGCGGCGCCCTCGGCGATGCGGCGCAGGGCCTCGCCCAGGTTGGTGGCACCGCAGACGAAGGGGGTCGTGAAGGCCCACTTGTCGGAGTGGTTGACCTCGTCGGCCGGGGTGAGGACCTCGGACTCGTCGATGTAGTCGACGCCGAGGGACTGGAGGACCTGGGCCTCGACGAAGTGACCGATGCGGGACTTGGCCATGACCGGGATCGAGACCGCCTCGATGATCTCCTCGATCATCGTCGGGTCGGACATCCGGGCCACGCCGCCGTCCTTGCGGATGTCGGCGGGGACCCGCTCCAGGGCCATGACGGCCACGGCACCGGCGTCCTCGGCGATCTTCGCCTGCTCGGCGTTGACCACGTCCATGATCACACCGCCCTTGAGCTGCTCGGCCATGCCGCGCTTCACGCGCGCGGTGCCGGTCTCGGGAGTCTGGGCGGAGCTGGGGGTGCTGGACACGGGGTGACCTCACTCGGTGAAAGAGGGTTGCTGCAGTACCGAGGAAACGTCAGAGATGCAGGCCACAGCAAGGGCCAATGGGTAGGCGGTGGATCGTTTTCGAACCACTGTGCCCCGGGGCAACCGCTACGCGGCCCGGTCGACCAGTGCCGCCGGCGGCTCGTCGTCCATCTCGAAGGCCATCGGGAAGGGGGCGTGTCCGGCCAGCCGGAACCAGCGGACCTTGCGGTGGCGGCGCAGGGCGCGGGCGGCGCGTACGGAGTCGTTGTGGAAGCGCCGGGCCATGGGCACCCGCCGTACCGCCTCGGTGAGTTCGCGGGCCGCCGCCTCTCCCCCGGGTGCCTCGCGGACGCCCTCCACCTGCGGGGCCTCGGCGAAGACGGCGCGCAGGGCCTGGCTCAACTCGCTCTCGGCGACCTCCCGTTGCTCCTCCTCGGCCTGCCGGGCGGCGTGCGCGGCTTCGTAGAGGACGATCGAGGCGGCCGGGTCGAGGACTCCGGAGGTGGCCAGTTCCTGGGTCACCGAGGCGCGGCGCAGCAGTTGGGCGTCGAGCGCCGCGCGGGCCGCGTCGATCCGGGCGTGCAGCCGGTCGAGCCGCCCCGCGGTCCAGCTCAGGTACAGGCCGATCGCCACGAGGGCGACGAGGATCCAGATCAGGGTTGGCGTCACGGGCGGCAAGGCTACCCGCCCGTGGTCACGGTCCCGTCAGGTCCCACGCGCAGCGGAAACCGCCGTGCCCCGTGGACGAGTCGGGGGTGTTCTTGGAGCGGGCGGCGACCCGGTAGCGGTGGCAGTAGGAGGCGTGGCAGAGGTACGAGCCGCCGCGGATCACGCGCTCCTCGCCCTCCGGCGTGAAGCGGTCGGCGCACCACTCCCACACGTTGCCCGAGGTGTTGAACAGGCCGAAGCCGTTGGGCTCGTACGCGTCCACGGGGACGGTTCCCGTGGCGCCGCCGGGGCGGGTGCTGACCCGGGGGAAGTCGCCCTGCCAGGTGTTCAGTTGCCCGGGAGCGAAATCGTCGCCCCAGGGATAACGCCGGCCCTCCAGGCCACCGCGCGCCGCGTACTCCCACTCCGCCTCGGTGGGCAGCCGGGCGCCCGCCCAGGCGCAGTAGGCGAGCGCGTCGCGGTACGAGACGTGCACCACGGGGTGGTCGGCGCGGCCCGTGACGTCCGAGCCGGGGCCCTCCGGCGCGCTCCAGGAGGCGCCTTCCACACCGAGCCACCAGGGTGCCGCCTCGACCTGGCCGAACACGGCGCCGTGCGCGCGGGGATGCAGCAGCAGGTGGAACACGAACGAACTCCCGTACCGCTCCGCCTCGGTGACGTGTCCGGTGTCCTCCACGAAGCGGGCGAAGCGCGCGTTGGTGACGGCGGTCGCGTCGATACGGAACCGTTCGACGGTGACCGTCCGGACAGGCCCTTCGGCGTCCTCCGGGTAGCCCTCGCCGAACGCGTCGCCCATACGGAACTCGCCCCCGGGAAGGGCGATCGCGCAGCTGTCGTCGCAGCTCGCAGGAGAAGCGAATCGGCCGCCCGGAGAAGTGAGTTGGGAAATTGAACCGCCTTCCCGTCGCCCCGGTGCGGCGAGTTGGAAAAGCGAACCGTCCTCCCCGCGCGCGGGCGCACTAGGCATACAACACGGCGCCCCCGCGCGGTCCTCCCCCGGCACCCTCAGTCCCGGGCCAGTCCGAACCGTGCCCGGAGTCCGGTGCGTTCGTCGGTGGCGACGGCAGCGGCACCGGCGGCCACCGTCTCGTACACGGACAGGATGTCGGCGCCGACCGTCGACCAGTCGAACCGCCGCACATGGGCGCTCCCGCTCCGCCGCAGCTCCGCCAGCCGATCGGGGTCGCCCAGCAGCCGTACGGCGGCCTCGGCGAGCGCGTCCGCGTCCTCGTTGGCGAACAGTTCGCCCGCGACGCCCTGGTCGAGGACCTGCGCGAAGGCGGGGAGGTCCGAGGCGAGCACCGGGGCGCCCGCCGACATGGCCTCGACGAGGATGATGCCGAAGCTCTCGCCGCCGGTGTTGGGGGCGACGTAGAGGTCGATGCTGCGCAGGAAGCGGGCCTTGTCCTCGTCGCTGACCATGCCGAGGAACTCGACGCGCGAGCGCAGTTCCTTGGGCAGCGACTCGACGGCCTCCTCCTCGTCGCCGCGACCGGCGACCAGGAGTCTGGCTTTCGGGCGCTCGGCGAGGATCTTCGGCAGGGCGTTCATCAGCACCGGGAGGCCCTTGCGGGGCTCGTCGATGCGCCCTATGAAGCCGATCGTCTCGCCCTGCCACTCGGGCTTGGGCTCGGCGCGGGCGAAGTAGTCGACGTCGACGCCGTTCGGGATGACGACCGCGTCCCCGCCGAGGTGTTCGACGAGCGTGCGGCGGGCGTACTCGCTCACCGCGATCCGCGCGCTGATCTTCTCCAGCGCGGCCTGGAGGATCGCGTACGCGGCGATCATCGCCCGGGAGCGCGGGTTCGAGGTGTGGAAGGTGGCGACGATCGGGCCCTGTGCCGCCCAGCAGGCGAGCAGACCGAGGGACGGCGAGGTCGGTTCGTGGATGTGGATGACGTCGAACTCGCCGTCGTGCAGCCAGCGTCGGACCCGGGCGGCCGACAGGAAGCCGAAGTTCAGCCGGGCCACCGAGCCGTTGTACGGCACCGGGACGGCGCGGCCGGCCGAGACGACGTACGGCGGCAGCGGGGTGTCGTCGTCGGCCGGAGCCAGGACGGACACCTCGTGGCCGAGCCGGATGAAGTACTCGGCGAGGTCTCTGATGTGGAACTGGACGCCGCCCGGCACGTCCCAGGAGTAGGGGCAGACGATGCCGATCCTCACGAGGGCCCCTTCGTGGGGTCGAGATCCGCGAGCCACAAGCGCTGGAGCATGTGCCAGTCCTCCGGGTGGTCGGCGATGCCGGTGGCGAAAGCGTCTGCCAGCGCCTGTGTGATGACAGACGTCTTCTCGGCCCGGTCACCTGACTCGGGCACCTCGACCGGCGGATGGACCCGGCCCTTCATGACCGGCGAGTCGTCGTACCAGAGCGTCACGGGGAGCAGCAGCGCGCCCGTCTGCTGGGCGAGGAGGGCCGGTCCGGCGGGCATCCGGGTCGTCTCGCCGAAGAACTTCACCTCGACACCGGAGGCGGACAGGTCGCGCTCGGCGACCAGGCAGACCAGGCCGCCGTCGCGCAGCCGCCGGGCGAGCGTGCCGAAGGCGGTGCCGCCGCTGTGCGGGAGAACCTCCATGCCGAGGCCCTCGCGGTAGGCGACGAACCGGTCGTAGAGCGTCTCCGGCTTGAGGCGTTCGGCCACCGTGGTGAACGGGGTCTCCAGCTTGGTGGTGACCCAGGCGCCGGCGAGGTCCCAGTTGGCCATGTGGGGCAGCGCGAGGATGACACCGCGGTCGGAGGCGATGCCGTCGGTCAGGTGGTGGACGTCCTTGGGCTCGAAGCCCGCCTTCACGCGCTCGGCGCTCCAGGCGGGCAGCCGGAAGGACTCCATCCAGTAGCGCAGGTACGACCGCATGCCCGCGCGCGAGAGCTCGGCGAGCCGCTCGGGGCTCGCGTCGGGCACCACGCGCGCGTAGTTGCTCTCCAGCCGCCGTACGCCCTTGCCGCGCCGCTTCCAGGCGAGGTCGGCGACGGTGCGGCCGAGCCGGACGGCGACCGGCTCGGGGAGCTTCTTGACGGCACCCCAGCCGAGGCCGTAGAGCGCGTCCGTCAGCCGCTCCTGGGCACTGCTCACGGAGTCGCCCCGCTGCTGTGCTGTTCGGTGGTCTGTTCGGTGGTCTCCTCGGCCGCCGTGGCGTCGGCCTCGGCGGCCTCCCGGCGGACCGTGACGACCCGCTGGATCAGCGTGACGAGGCTGCCCACGGCGACGATCCACAGCGCGATCGGCAGCAGCCACTGGATGCCCGGTACGCCGAACTTGTGCAGTCCCGAGAGACCGCACGCGACCAGCGAGATGACGAGCCGCTCGGCCCGCTCGACCAGTCCGTTGACGGCGACCGGCAGGCCGATCGACTCGCCGCGCGCCTTGGTGTACGACACCACCTGGCCGCTGGCCAGGCAGAAGATCGAGACGGCGCACAGGGCGATGTTGTCGCCGCCGCCCGCGTACCAGAGGGCCAGACCGCCGAAGACCGCACTGTCGGCCACCCGGTCGAGCGTGGAGTCCAGGAAGGCGCCCCAGCGGCTGGAGCGGCCCAGCTGGCGGGCCATGTTGCCGTCGACGAGGTCCGAGAACACGAACAGCGTGATCACGACCGTGCCCCAGAAGAACTCGCCCATGGGATAGAAGACCAGCGCGCCCGCGACCACTCCGGCGGTACCGAGGAGGGTGACCGTGTCGGGGCTGACGCCCCGGCGGATCAGAAACGCGGCGAACGGCGTGAGGACACGCGTGAAGAATGCACGCGCGTACTTGTTCAGCATGGCCTTCCCGAGGGTCGGTGTCGCCGCGCGGCCCCTGCTGGCCACCGGCTGGCCCATCGTAGCCACGCGCGCGCGTGGGCGACGGCCGGGCACCCGCGTGCCCATGTTCTGAATGGCCGCGGCACGACGCGATGCCCTCGGTGTCACGGCCGGATCGCGTCCGCTGTATGGACGCACCGTGACGGGAGTGGAAAGCTCGAAGCACCGCGGGCGTCATCGGAGCCGCCACCGCACGCGGCTGCGTGTGTCCGCGCCCACAGTGACCTCACCGTGTACGGGAGGCAAGGCCATGGGCGACAAGGCGAACGCACACCCCGGAGCCGCCGGCAGGGCTACAGCGGCCGACCACCCCGCGTCCGTACGGAATGTGGTGCTGGTCGGCCACTCCGGATCGGGCAAGACGACTCTGGTGGAGGCCCTCGCGCTGACCGCGGGGGCGGTGAACAGGGCGGGCCGTGTGGAGGACGGCGGCACCGTCTCCGACTACGACGAGATCGAGCACCGGCAGCAGCGCTCGGTGCAGCTCTCCCTGGTGCCCGTCGACTGGGACGGGTACAAGGTCAATCTTCTCGACACCCCCGGGTACGCCGATTTCGTCGGCGAGTTGAGGGCCGGTCTGCGAGCGGCGGACGCGGCCCTCTTCGTCGTCTCGGCCTCCGACGGCGTGGACGGCTCGACCCGCATGGTGTGGGAGGAGTGCGCGGCGGTCGGCATGCCGCGCGCCATCGTCATCACGCATCTGGAGTCCGCGCGCGCGGACTTCGAGTCGATGACCCGGTACTGCGCGGAGGCGTTCGGCGCGGACGACCCCGACGCCGTGCTCCCGCTGTATCTGCCGCTGCACGGCGCGCCGGGGCCGGACGGGCACGCGCCCGTGACCGGTCTTGTCGGGCTGCTGTCGCAGAAGGTGTTCGACTACGCGTCCGGGGAGCGCAAGGAGTCCGAGCCCGGGCCCGACCAGCTGCCGCGGATCGAGGAGGCCCGCAACCGGCTCATCGAGGGGATCATCGCGGAGAGCGAGGACGAGACCCTCATGGACCGCTATCTCGGCGGCGAGGACATCGACGTCAAGACGCTCGTCGGCGACCTGGAGCGGGCCGTCGCGCGCGGGGTCTTCTTCCCGGTGCTGGCGGCCGCTCCCGCCGCCGAGGGCGCCCGGCAGGGCCTCGGCACGGTCGAGCTCCTGGAGCTGATCACAGGCGGCTTCCCGACCCCGCTGGAGCGCGCGGCGCCCGGGGTCACCACGGTCGACGGCAGGGCGCGGGAGCTCAAGCCGTGCGACCCGGACGGGCCGCTGGTCGCCGAGGTCGTGAAGACCGCCTCCGACCCGTACGTCGGCCGGGTCTCCCTGGTCCGCGTCTTCTCCGGGACGCTGCGGCCCGACGCGACCGTCCATGTCTCCGGGCACGGGCTCGCCGACCGCGGGCACGAGGACCACGACGTCGACGAACGCGTCGGCTCCCTGTCCGCGCCCTTCGGCAAACACCAGCGGGCGCTCACGCACTGCATCGCGGGCGACCTCGCGTGCGTGGCGAAGCTGGGCCGCGCGGAGACCGGGGACACGCTTTCGGCCAAGGACGACCCGCTGCTCATGGAGCCGTGGGAGATGCCCGACCCACTGCTGCCGCTCGCCATCCAGGCGCACAGCAAGGCGGACGAGGACAAGCTCTCGCAGGGCCTGAGCAGGCTCGTCGCCGAGGACCCGACCATGCGCCTGGAGCAGAACCAGGACACCCACCAGGTAGTCCTGTGGTGCCTCGGCGAGGCCCACGCGGACGTCGCCCTGGAACGGCTGCGCAACCGCTACGGCGTCCAGGTCGACCTCGTGCCGCACAAGGTCTCCCTACGGGAGACGTTCGCCGCCAAGGCGCAGGGGCGCGGCCGGCACGTCAAACAGTCGGGCGGGCACGGGCAGTTCGCGATCTGCGAGATCGAGGTCGAGCCGCTGCCGGGCGGCACGGGCATCGAGTTCGTGGACAAGGTCATCGGGGGCGCGGTGCCCCGGCAGTTCATCCCGTCGGTGGAAAAAGGCGTAAGGGCCCAGGCGGCGAGGGGAGTTGCGGCCGGGCATCCGCTTCTCGACGTCCGGATCACGCTCCTGGACGGCAAGGCGCACTCGGTGGACTCCTCGGACGCCGCGTTCCAGACGGCCGGCGCGCTGGCCCTGCGGGAGGCCGCGGTCGACGCGAAGATCCACCTCCTGGAACCGGTGGCCGAGGTGACCGTGCTGGTCGGCGACGACTACGTGGGCGCCGTGATGAGCGACCTGTCCGGGCGGCGCGGCCGGGTGCTCGGCACCGAGCAGACGACCGGCGGGCGCACGCTCGTCCGGGCCGAGGTGCCGGAGATCGAGATCGGCCGCTACGCCGTGGACCTCCGCTCCCTCTCGCACGGCACCGCACGCTTCAACCGCACGTACGCCCGCCACGAGCCGATGCCTCCGCAGATCGCCGAGCGGATCCGCGAAGAGGCGGGCGACGCCTAGCAGTTGATGCCGAGTGGCTCACGTGTGGCGTTCGACGACCCACAAGTGGCCTGAATGGAACGATCACTTCCGGGTTGGCGGGCGGCTTCGGCTGTCCGCCGACGAATGTCAGTGATGGCCGATACGCTGATGACCTGATCAACAGGTGTGCGGAGCACGGAAGTCGGGAAAGCCGCAGAAGCGGGAGCAGCGGCGATCGGGGGCGGGAATGACCGTTGACAGCGGTTACGCGGACATCTTCGGACCACAGGTGCCGCGTACCGGCGACGAGGGACAGACAGCGACCTTCGCGCTGGCCTCGGCGGCCTACCGGGACAACCCGGTCGCCGACATCAAGAAGGCCGACAACGAATGGCACCAGACGACGGTCAATCCCGGCCTCTGGACGACGCTCTTCCGCCCCAACCTCGGTGAGGCGTTCTCCGGGGCCGTGGTGGCCCGCATGCTCGGCCCCGGACGCAAGCCGCTCATCCAGTCGTTCGGCACCGAACCGCAAGCCGTCGTCGAGCACGCCCTGGCGGCGAACAACATCCGCCGGGCCCGTGACAACAGGCTGTCCGCGATCATGGTGCTGTGCGGCCTGCTCTTCCTGCCCGGGCTCGTCGTCTGGCTGCTGGTCTTCCAGCTGCGCAGCATGATCGACAAGGGCACCAAGAACAACAAGAGGGCAGGCGCGCTCGCCACGGCCCTGCTCGTCGCCGTGGGCGCGTTCGCCGTGATCTTCCTGATCAAGATGCCGTTCACGGGCTTCTGGGCCTGGTACGCACGCGCGTGCGTCGTCCTCCCCGTGGTCGGCTGGCTGTGGGCCAAGCAGGTCTGCGAGAACACCGCGAAGGATCTGCGCGAGCGCTGGGGCAGTCTGCTGTCGGGCAGCAGCGTCGGCGCCAAGGTCCCCGAGGCGGTGCCGACCAGCCCCGGCGAGACCCAGGCCGAGCAGCTCCGCCAGTCCCTGGCCACGCTCAGCGCCGAGCAGCAGTCCAACTCGATCTTCTACGCCGGGCCCAAGGGCATCCTCGGCATGGGCACCCGCTGGGGCAGCTGGCAGCTCGCCGAGGACCTGATCGCGCGGGACGCCGACCGGGAGATCCACCCCTTCCGCAGCTGGGACGTCATCCGCAACATCCACGACGACCTGCGCATGCTGGAGCGGAACACGATCAACACCGGCGGCTTCCCCAAGGCGTCCATACGCCACTGGGTCGTCACGCCGATCGGCGAGGGCGCCAAGGCCGTGTCCCGGCCCGGGGGCACGGACGTCGACGCGTACCAGGTCAAGACGCACGCGATACAGGACATCTGCAACAAGCAGCAGTTCGGCGCCGGCGACCGCCACTACCTGGGTGTCCAATGGACGCTCTGGGAAGGGCAGTTGGTCATCACCATGATGATCACGGTCACCGTGCTGCACAAAACGCTGCGCATCGAGATCACCGGGCACGCCCTGGGTCCCGTGAACTCACTGTTCACCGGCAAGCCCGAGGCCCCCACGAAGGACGTCCAGAAGACGCTCAAGCCGTGGGAGACCCGCAAGGTGAAGCTCCCGCTCGTCCCCGCCGCCGAGGTCGTACGCCTCGCCGTCCGCGCCCCGATCACCTGGTACCCGCCGCTGCTGAACTGGCTCGGCGGCTCCATATCCCTGCCCGAGCCGTTCGGCCTGCGGCACGCCTGGGCCGACCAGCCCTGGCGCCACCGCTTCATGGCGGACGACGCGCTGCGCGCCGCGACACCGGTGCTGCGCGTGGTGCACGCCGCGGCGATCCGCGTCCTCGACGAGAACGGCGTGGACACGGAGAAGTTCGGCAACCGCTCGTCGTTCCTCAGCACGAACGTGCAGGACGCGTCACCGAGGAAGGCAGACCTCTACGACGCGTAGGTGCCGTAAAAGAGCGCGTGGCTCACGCCGTGGGCCACGCATCGGCGAGCATCGTCCGTGTGTCCGCGAGGAGTTGCGGCAGCACCTTCGTGTGGCCGACCACCGGCATGAAGTTCGTGTCGCCGCCCCAGCGCGGGACGATGTGCTGGTGCAGGTGGGCGGCGATACCCGCGCCCGCCACGCTCCCCTGGTTCATGCCGATGTTGAAGCCGTGCGCGCCGGACGCGGTGCGCAGGGCCGTCATCGCCTGCTTGGTGAGCGCGGCCAGCTCCACGGTCTCCGCGTCCGTCAGGTCGGTGTAGTCCGCGACGTGACGGTAGGGCACGACCATCAGATGGCCGCCGTTGTACGGGTACAGATTGAGCACCCCGTACACCAGCTCACCGCGCCTGACGATCAGCCCGTCCTCGTCCGATTTGGCCGGAATCGAGCAGAAGGGGCAACCGTCGTCGGCACCGGGGCCGGTCGGCTTGTTCTCACCCTGGATGTAGGCCATCCGGTGGGGCGTCCAGAGGCGCTGGAACGCGTCCGGCGTGCCCACTCCGATCTGCTGCTCCGGCTCACTCGTCATGCAAGGAAGCATATGGCTTCGCCCGTTCGCGGCGTGTCGCCGGGGTTGCGCGAAACCCCTCCCGCGTCAAGCTGGGCCGATGGACGACGACAGCCGCAAGGCCCGCTGGGAGCAGCGCACGGAGGTCCCCCTCGCCGTGGCGTCGATGGTCTTCCTCGCCGCGTACGCGGTCCGCATCCTGGCCCACGGCCTCCCGGACACCTGGGGGGACCTCTGCCTCGCCGCGCTGTTCGCCGCCTGGGCGCTCTTCGCCATCGACTACGCCGTCCGCTGGCGACTGAGCGGGCAGCGACTGCGCTTCGTCCGAACCCACTGGCTGGACACCCTGGTCCTGCTCCTGCCCCTACTGCGACCGCTCCGCGTCGTCAGGGTCTACGAGGCCGTCCAACGACGGCACGGACAGCCCCGACTCGCCCTGCACGCGCGCGTGATGGTCTACGCCGGTCTGTCCACCGTGCTGCTGGGCTTCGCCGGCGCCCTCTCCGTCTACCACGAGGAACACGCGGCCCCGGGCGCGACGATAAGGACGTTCGGCGACGCCGTGTGGTGGACCTGCGCGACCTTCGCGACCGTCGGCTACGGCGACGTCGCTCCCGTCACCCCGCTCGGCCGCCTCATCGCCGTAGGCATGATGGCCATCGGCCTGGCCCTGCTCGGCGCCGTCACCGGAACCTTCGCCTCCTGGCTGCTCCAGGTCTTCGCGCGGGAGGACGACGAGAGGCCCCCGGGGATCTGAACTCCCCGAGGGCCTCCCAAACCAACAGGGTCAGACCTGCACGCGGTCCGCCACGACCTGCTCGATCTTCGCGATGGCGTCGTCGAACGCGATGCCGTTCTCCTGCGAGCCGTCGCGGTAACGGAAGGACACCGTGCCCGCGTTCATGTCCTCGTCGCCGACGATGACCATGAACGGGACCTTCTGCTTCTGCGCGTTGCGGATCTTCTTCTGCATCCGGTCCGAGGACGAGTCGACCTCGACGCGCAGGCCCTTCTTCTTGGCCGCTACGGCGAACTTCTCCAGGTACTCGACGTGCCCGTCCCCGATCGGGATGCCGACCGCCTGCACGGGCGCCAGCCACGCCGGGAACGCACCCGCGTAGTGCTCAAGGAGGACCGCGAAGAACCGCTCGATGGAACCGAACAGCGCGCGGTGGATCATGACCGGCCGCTGCTTGGAGCCGTCAGGACCGGTGTACTCCAGGTCGAACCGCTCCGGCAGGTTGAAGTCCAGCTGGACGGTGGACATCTGCCAGGTCCGGCCGATCGCGTCCTTCGTCTGGACGGAGATCTTCGGGCCGTAGAAGGCGGCGCCACCCGGGTCGGGAACGAGCGGCAGCCCCTGCTTCTCGGCGACCTGGCGCAGCGTCTCCGTGGCCTCTTCCCAGACCTCGTCCGAGCCGACGAACTTCTCCGGGTCCTTGGTGGACAGTTCCAGATAGAAGTCCGTGAGGCCGTAGTCCCGCAGCAGGTTGAGGACGAACGTGAGCGTCTTGTCCAGCTCGTCGGCCATCTGCTCGCGCGTGCAGTAGATGTGCGCGTCGTCCTGCGTGAAGCCGCGCGCGCGGGTCAGACCGTGTACGACGCCCGACTTCTCGTACCGGTACACGGTCCCGAACTCGAAGAGGCGCAGCGGCAGTTCACGGTACGAGCGGCCGCGCGCGTCGAAGATCAGGTTGTGCATCGGGCAGTTCATGGGCTTGAGGTAGTAGTCCACGCCCTCGTCGAGCTGCATGGGCGGGTACATGCCGTCGGCGTACCAGTCCAGGTGCCCGGACGTCTCGAAGAGCTTCCCCTTCGTCGCGTGCGGGGTGTAGACGAACTCGTAGCCCTCTTCCTCGTGACGGCGCCGCGAGTAGTCCTCCATGACCCGGCGGACGACGCCGCCCTTGGGGTGGAAGACGGCGAGGCCGGAGCCGATCTGCTCGGGGATCGAGAACAGGTCGAGCTCGCTGCCCAGCTTGCGGTGGTCGCGCTTCTCGGCCTCGACCAGGAAGTCGAGGTGCGCCTTCAGCTCCTCCTTGGAGGGCCAGGCGGTGCCGTAGATGCGCTGGAGCATGGGGTTCTTCTCGCTGCCGCGCCAGTAGGCGGCCGCGTTGCGCATCAGCTTGAACGCCGGGATGTTGCGGGTGGTGGGCAGGTGCGGGCCTCGGCAGAGGTCCTTCCAGCACAGGTCGCCGGTCTTGGCGTCGAGGTTGTCGTAGATCGTCAGCTCGCCGGCGCCGACCTCGACGTCCGCGCCATCGTCGGTGGATGCGGAGCCCTTGATGCCGATCAGTTCGAGCTTGTACGGCTCCGAGGCCAGCTCCTCACGAGCCGCCTCGTCGGTCACCACACGGCGCGAGAAACGCTGCCCGCGCTTCTGGATCTCCTGCATCTTCTTCTCGATGGCCTTGAGATCCTCGGGCGTGAACGGCCGCTCGACGTCGAAGTCGTAGTAGAAGCCGTCCTTGACCGGCGGGCCGATGCCCAGCTTGGCCTCGGGGAACAGCTCCTGCACGGCCTGCGCCATGACGTGCGCGGTGGAGTGGCGCAGGATGTTCAGGCCGTCGGTGGAGGAGATCTCGACGGGCTCGACCTCTTCCCCGTCCTTCACCTCGTACGCCAGGTCCTTGAGCTCCCCGGCCACACGCGCGGCGATGATCGAGCGCTCGCCGGCGAAGAGCTCCGCGGCCGTGGTGCCCGTCGTCACCGTGCGCTCTTCCCGCTCGGAATCGCGTTGGATGATCACACGGACGTCTGACACGGGTCTCTCCTGACTACAGGGTGGATGCGGCGCCATACCGTGAGCGCGCGCAATAGGGGATCGTACCGACCCTACGGGCCCCACCGCGAAACGGTCGCCCCCGGGCCCGAGCCCAGGACCGGCCCAGCCCCGCTCCCCCGCGCTCCCTCAGTCCTCCCCGCTGCACGCCTCCTCGAAGAAGTCGAGGTTTTCCTGAAGGGACTTCATCAGCCTGTCCCGCTCCGCCTCGTCCACCTGTACGGGTACGACCCCGGAGGCGCCGGTGAGCCGACGGAACCCGCCCCGGCTCTCCAGCCGCCCGTGCACCCGCACCGGCAGCCCGACGAGGTGGGCGTGCCCGGCTATCCGGTACGACTCCTCGTCCAGGGTCATCCGGACGTGCCCGACCTCGGCGCCGGCGATCACCTGCATCCGTACGGTGCCCTCGCCGCGCGGCCCCGACCTGCGCATCCGCACCACCGAGCCGGTGATGCGCACGGGCATGGCAGGTTCCTCGCGCAGATAGCGGGCCCCGGCCGCGCGCAGCACGGGCAGGTCGCCGGGCGAGAACTCGACGGCCTCGACGGGGGCGGCACAGCCCTCGGGGACCCCGGCGCCGGGCGCCCACTCGACGGCGATCCGGGCGCCCTCGGTGCCGCGCACCAGGGCGACGACGGCCTCGGTCAACTCCCGGCTGACGCCCGCCTCCACGGCTCCGTCGAAGGCGTCCATGCCGCCGGTGGCCCGCTCGTAGTCGATCGCCTCGCGGGTGGCGTACAGGGCCTGGTGGAGGCGTACGGCGAGGGCGCGGCCGGTGTCGACGGGGACGAACGCGGTGAGCCGACGGCCGCCGGGCGCGGAGCCGACGAGGACGTGGTCCAGGGACGCGGCGGCGGGGCGGCGGTGGCGGGCGCCGTAATAGCCCGCACGCGCGCGTGTGGCGAGTGCGGCGGCGAGCAGCATCTGGCGGGCGGCGGCGCGGAGTTGTTCCTCGACGGTCCAGGGCGCGGCGCCCGCCGGTCCGGTCGGGATGTCGCGCCACCAGCGGATCTCGTCGCTCGGTACGGCGAGGCCGACGAGTACCTCGCGGGCGGAGGGGGTGTTGCTGCGGGCGAGCGCGATGAGCGCCTCGCCGAGGAGGTCGTCGCTGTCGGGGAAGGCCCGGCTCTCGGGGACCAGCAGGCTGGTGCCCGAGCCGCCGGGCCCGGGTGGGGTCCAGCGGCCGTATCGTCCGGCTGCTCCGCCGCGCCGCTGCCAGCCGTGCCGGCGCAGCAGGGCGCCGAGGACGGCGGGGTCGACCTCGCCGGGTTCGGGGGCGCGGTCCCAGGACGCGTCGGCGGCATGGTCGTCGGGGTGCGGTCGTACCGCCCGCAGGTGTTCCTCGACCGAGCGGTGCCTCATGGCCTGCCTCCCGTCCCGACCCGCGTCATGATCTCGCACAGCGCCCGGTCGTCGAAGATGCGCGAGGTCGGTATGCGCACGGTGGTCCGGGTCCTGCCGGTGATCGCGTGACCGGCGAGGTTGACCCAGTAGCAGCAGTGCCGCAGGTCGAGCCGGTCGTGGCTGGCGCGCAGCCAGTCGTCCTGGGAGCGCGGGACGAGCATCACGACCAGGATCTTGTGCACCGAGACCGGGGTGCGGGCGAGCTTGCGCAGATGGTCGTTGTCGAGCGTGAAGGAGAAGGAACGTCCCGGCGGATTCGGCGGGATCTGATAAGTGCACTTGAGCTGCACTTTTATCGTGACCTCGTCGTCCACCGTGTGCCCGGGCGAGCCGTGGCTGACGTGCCAGTCGATGCCGTTGTCCGGGAAGGGTTGCGACAGCGAGCAGCCGGCCGCGGCCGCGACGGCGTGCAGATAGCCCACCTGCAATGTCTCCATGCAGGCGGTGGTGGCGAGCGATCCGCGATGGGGTGCCGTCCGTTCGGGCAGCAGCCCGCCCCGCTCGGGCTGCGCTATCACCATGGCCAACAGCCTTCCAAGTTCAGGTGTATCCCGGTGCCGGGTCGCTGAACTGCAAAGACCCGTACTCCTGTTGTCTCCTTCCGGCGTACGGCGCAAACAGCCCGGGTATCACCAAACAGGCAGAAGACGGAACGTCAGCTGCCGTGGGTGAACGAGGAGTTGTGTACGTATGACGTGCTGGTACGAGGGCCCGTTGGCCGCGTTCGACACGGAGACCACGGGCGTGGATGTGGAGGCCGACCGGATCGTGTCGGCCGCCGTCGTCGTCCAGGACGCCCCCGGCACCCGTCCCCGGGTGACCCGGTGGCTGGTGAACCCGGGGGTGCCGGTGCCCGCCGGGGCGACGGCGATCCATGGACTGACGGATGAGCATCTTCAGCGCAACGGCCGCTGGCCCGCGCCGGTGATGCACGAGATAGCCGACGAGCTGGCCGAACAGGCCGCGATGGGACGCCCGTTGGTGGTCATGAACGCACCGTTCGACCTGACCCTCCTGGACCGCGAGCTGCGCCGCCACCGCGCGTGCTCGCTGGACCACTGGTTCGAGTCGACGGCGCTGCGGGTCCTGGACCCCCGGGTCCTGGACAAACACCTGGACCGCTACCGCAAGGGCCGCCGCACCCTCACCGACCTGTGCGCGCACTACGGCGTCGAGTTGGAGGGCGCGCACGACGCGGGCGCGGACGCACTGGCCTCACTGGAGGTCGTACGCGCCCTGGGCCGCCGCTTCGCGACCCGTCTGGAACGCCTGTCCCCCGCCGAGCTGCACACCCTGCAGTCGACGTGGCACGCGGCCCAAGCACGCGGTCTCCAGGCGTGGTTCGCCCGCAGCGGCACCCCGGAACCGGTGGACCAGTCGTGGCCACTGCGCCCGGACCTGACGGCGGAGGCCGCATAACCGCACAGGCACAACAGCCGCACAGGCACAACAAAAAGCCGGTCCGCTGCTGCGGACCGGCCTTTCCCGGTGGGCGATACTGGGTTCGAACCAGTGACCTCTTCGGTGTGAACGAAGCGCTCTCCCACTGAGCTAATCGCCCGGGAACGCACCGAACAATACAGGCCCCCGCCGGTTTCCTTCAAACCGCTTCCGTCAGACCGCCGCCAGGTGCGCGAGGAGCCCGCGCCGTCCGGCCCGCATCATCAGCGCGTGGTTGAGGCGGAACACCGGCCGCCCGGGTACGGCGAACCGCCTGAGCGACGGCCGGTTCAGGTCGACCTCCTGGTCGTAGCGGGCGAGCGTGCCGGAGCCGTCGGCCGCGAGCGTCCACCGCGCCCACCCCACCAGATCGCCGGTCATCGCGATCTCCAGCACCCCGGCATCCGGATCGCGCCGCACTTCGCGCGCGGTGAAGGTCAGGACGTACGGCAGGCTCGCGCGGATGCGGATGACGCCGGCCGTGTCGTCGATCCGGCCGACCTCGCGCACCTGCGGCCACCAGCGGGGATAGTCCTCGGCCCGCTCCAGGACCGGGTACACGACGGCGGGCGGCGCGGGCAGGGACCACCGGGCGCGGAAGCGGTAATGGGTCCAGTCCATGGCGGGAGTCTGCCCGGCCGGGAGGCCGTCTCCCGCTACCTGAGTACGTTTTGAGTACGTGCGCTCATGTCGTACGGCGTGACGGCCAGCACACTCCGAGACATGACCCACATCCCGCCTCCGGCCGTCGAGTTGCGGATCCTCGACGCCGAGCTGCACCAACTGGACGCCCGCCGCGCGCAGTTGCTGCACCGGCGCGCCTGGCTGCTGACCGTGCTCCAGCCGGTCCGGCCCGCGCCCGTGACGCCGCCGCCCGCGGCACTGCCCCGGGCGGAGGCCTCCGCGCCGAGCGTGCAGAACGTGCTGCTCCTGCTCGGCGCCGCGCTCCTCACCCTCGCCGCGATCGCGTTCACGCTGGTCAGTTGGGGGAGCATGGGGATCGCGGGCCGGGCACTCGTGCTCGGCACGGTGACCGTGGCGACGCTCGGCGCGCCCGTCGCGCTGCTGCGCCGGGGCCTGCGCTCCACGGCCGAGTCGCTCGCGGGCCTCGGCCTGGTCCTGACGGTGCTGGACACCTACGCGCTGCACGAGGTCGCCTTCCCGGACGGGGACGGCGCGACGTTCGCGGCAGCGGCGACGACCCTGCTGGCCGCGCTGTGGGCGGCGTACGGCATCGGAATGGCGGCGCTCCCGAGCCCGGCCGTCACTCGCGGGGAACCGGTCACCGCGCGCACCCTTCTCCTCCCGCTTCCCTCGGCACTCGTCATCGCTCAACTCCCCTTGATCCTCTGGGTGATCGCGGCCGGTGGAGGTGAGCACATGGTCACGGCGGCGATGCTGGTGACCGCTGTGATCGACATGGTGGTCGCGCTCCGGGTCTCGCCGAAGGCCGTGCGTTTCGTCGCCGTCGGTGGTGCGTTCGGCCTGGGCGGCCTGGGGGTGTCGGCGGCCGGTCTCATCTCCTTGACCGCGTCCGGTCCGGGCGCCGCCGCTCGTGCGACGGCGCTCCTGGTGCTCGCCGCGGCGGGCGTGTTCGCCGCCGCGTGGCTCGTCCCGGGCCCGGGGCTGCGGACGGGTGCGGCCACGACGGGCGGCCTGCTCGTGGTCGCCGCGCTCGGTGGCGTGCTGCGTGTTCCGCTGCCCTACGAGTGGGCGGTTCTGGGTTATCTGGCGTGCGGAATCGGCCTGTTGGCGCTCGTGCGGGGCTCGCTGCCCGAGCCGGTGCGCCGCGGTCTCGGGGGTGCCTCCGTCGCCGTACAGGGGATCGCGCTGCTGTGGACGCTGCCGGTCGTGGTCACCACCCTGTTCGGCCCGGCCGCGTGGGTGTCCCGCATCTGGTCCGGCGCGCCGGACGACGCGCGTGCCGCGGCGGCGGTGGACATCCCGTGGCCGGCGCACGAGGCCACGGCTCCCCTGGTGCTCGTCGCGATCGCCGCGGTGCTGGCCCTCGCGGTGCGCAGCGCCGCGTGGCGGCCACGAGCCCTGGCCGCGGCACTGACCCTGGCCTGGGTGACGGCGATGGTCGTCCCGGCCGCGTTGCAACTGCCGTACGGCGTGGGCCTGTTGATGCAGGGACTGATCGTCGTGGCCCTGCTCTCCCGCGCGCACGCCACCGCGACGGTCCTCGCCCTGTTCACCTCCCTCAGCCTCGCCGCTCTCTCGCTGGCCTCCGAACCGGCCACGCTCGCCGTACTCGCCTCGCTGACCGCCCTGTTGGCGGGTGCGGCCTGGTGCGGGCGCCTCGCGCCGATCTCCGCGGGCTTCTCCCTGGGGTACGCGACTGCCCTGGCCTGCGCGGTGGGTGCGGCCCTCGACTGGCAGCCGCAGCACACCGCGTTGCTGGTGCTCGCCGTACCGGTGACGGCCGCGCTGCTCGCCGCACGCCTCGCCGATCCGGTCACGACGGTGGTGGTCGAGGTCTCGGGCGCCGTCGCGAGCGTGCTGGCGATCGCCCTCGCGGGCGCCGAACTCCCCATGCTGGCCCTGGTGTTGTCCCTGTGCGGGGTGATCGCGGCGGGCACTGCGCTACGGCCCGAGCGCAGGAGCGCCGGCTACGCGGCCGCCGCCCTCTTCGTCCTCGCCACCTGGGTACGGCTGTCCGCGTGGGACGTCGACAGCCCCGAGGCGTACACGCTGGCGGTGACCGTCCCGGCGCTGCTGCTGGGCGCGTTGCGCAGGCGCCGCGAGCCGAGCGCCTCGTCCTGGACGGCGTACGGCCCCGGGCTCGCCGCCACGCTCGCGCCGAGCCTCCTCGCGGCCTGGACCGACACGCACTGGACGCGCCCGCTGCTGCTGGGCACGGCCGCACTGCTGGTCACACTGATCGGCGCGCGGCACCGCCTCCAGGCACCGCTCCTCCTCGGCGGCGCCACCCTCGTCCTGGACACGCTGCACGAACTCGCCCCGTACCTCGCCCAGGCCGTCGGCGCGCTGCCCCGCTGGGCGCCGCCCGCCCTCGCCGGAGTCCTGCTGCTCGCACTCGGCGCGACGTACGAGCAGCGGATCCGGGACGCCCGGCGGGTGCGGGAGGTCCTGGGCAAGATGAACTAGACCTGCTCTAGGGCATCTTGTCGCCGAGCAGCGCCAGGTTCTCGATGGCGGCGAGGCCGTACAGCGCGGTGTCGTTCGAGGACACCCACGCGGCCTCGCTGCCCGGGACGAGCGTCACCGGACCGGTCAGCGGCTCGGTCTTCCACGGGGACGACTCCATGTAGCCGTCGGAACTGTAGAACTTCGTCCACGCCCGCTTGGCGAGTGTCGCGTCGTCAAGTTGTACGGCGGCGTAGGCGTCGAGGCGTGAATGGCCCTGGAAGAGCAGCAGGGTGCCGAAGTTGGAGCCGTAGCGTGCCGCCTGTTCCGTCTTGGAGGCGTTGAAGTAGCGGCAGTAATCCATGTACACCTCCTTGAACTTGGGCATGTCGACGAGGTGGATCAGCTCCGCGCACAGCTCGTTGAGGCCGAAGACGGCCGAGAGGTGCGACACGGAGACCACGGGCGCGGAAGCGACGGCGAACTTGCCGGTGTCGAGGTCGTACAGCCCGCTCCCCTGCACAAATCCGTTGGGCTGGGCGGCGATTGTCTCCATGGTCGACAGGACGCGCGCCTTGGCCTTCTCCCACTTCGGCCCCCTGCGTTCCCACTCGGTGAGCCACGCCGACACCAACCCGCTCCAGTCCGTGCCGAATCCGATCGACAGGGCGTGCCGGTCGGGGGTGTACGGCGTGGTGCGGATCTTGCGGATGGGGTCGAGGACGAGGAAGGTCTCGTCGGAGTCGACGTTCGCCGCCATGAGGTCGCCGACGCGTTCGTCGGCGGTGAGGAAGTAGTAGTAGCGCCGGTAGGTAGTGTTGGCGATGCGCTGCTGCTTGGCACTGTCGGCGTAGTGCTGGACGCCGTGCCGGGTGCCCAGGCCGGCCCATTGGCCGAGGTGGTAGACGTCGACCTCGCCGGTGTGCCGGGTGAGTGCCTCGGCGAAGCGGAAGATGTCCGAGCGGCCCGAGCGGATGTACGCGAACCAGAGCCAGATGTCCGGCGACAGCTCGGAGTTGTCCCAGGCGTAGCCGCCGATGTCGTACCGCCACTGGTGGCGCACGGTGTCGTAGGAGTGCATGAAGTCGCCGTAGTCCCAGAAGCCGTACCAACGGCGTTGCGCCACCTGGCCCTTGTAGTAGGTGAAGAGGAAGTCGAGGTGATCCTCGATCTTCGCCTTGGCGGTGGTGGAGCGGTCGGGTTCGGAGTAGAGGCCGGGGCCGAAGACCTTGGATTTGATCAACTGCGCCGGCGGGGCGGCGAGTTGGGGCAACACCCTTACGGCTTCCACCTGTTGGGCCAGAGATTCCGCTGAAGGCGTCGACTCGTTGGCCCAGAAGAGGAGTTCGGAGGTGCGGGCGATGCCGTACGGGGTGCCGAACTCGGGTTCGTAGTCCTCGTAGGTGATTTCGAGGCCCTGGAGCTGTTCGGCGTACGTGTCCTGGCCCATGCCGTCGTGGTAGAAGCGCAGGTCCATCGGCTGGGCCTCGGGCGACCAGAGCCAGAGGGTGACCTCGGCCTCGTCGGTGTGGGCGTCACGGATGTCGAGCTGCGCGGGGAACTTCTCCCAGAAGTCCCGCAGCCCGAAGGAGAATCCGCCGCTCGCCCCGCCGACGTACCCGAATCCGGAAGCGTGTCCGCCACCGCCGGCGGGGATCCAGCCGTAGCCCTTCGTGGTGCGCTTGCGGAGGGTGAAGCCGTCGGCGGAGAGCTGGGAGAGGGTGTAGTCGCCCCACTTGGGGATGTACTGGAGGCGGCTTGTGACGCGCTGGTCCCAGGTCGAAGGGTCGGCCAGCTTCTGGCCCGCGTACTGGGCCGCCTGGACGGTCGCGCCCGGGTCGCGGCGCAGGCCGGTGATGCCCTGAACTGCCTCGCGCAGCAGGCCGGTTCCTTCGCCGCCGATGCGGATGTGGCGGTCGTAGGCCGCGTCCCGCATCGGCACGGTGAAGCGGATGCCGAGCCCGCGGATGAAGTCGCCGCTCGCCTTGCCCGGTTCCACCGTGCCGTCGAAGGTGATCGTGTGCACCATGCGGAAGGAGTCGGCGCCCGCGTAGAAGTAGAGGCGGATCGAGAACGGCAGCCAACTCCGGCCGCCCTTGCGGTGTTTGCCGTCGATGCGGACGACGGCGCGGACCGGGCCGTCCTGCTCGACGGTGACCTCGCCGATCACTCCGTCGAAGCGCTCGGCCTTCACCGCACCCTGATCCTCGTCCTCGATCTCGGGCTGGCGGATGAGAACGAGACGGCCGTTCTTCGCAATCTCCGTGGAGCCCCGGGTGACCGACTTGACGATCGTGGAGCCGCTCTTACCGATCTTCGCGGTGATGACCCCGGTCGACACGTCGATGGTGCCGCCGCTCCGGTCGACGGTGACCTTCTTTTCGGGGGCGGCCGTGTCCCCGGCGGTGAGGGTGAGTTTGCCGGAGCCCGAACTCACCGCGTGGGCCGTCCACTTGAGGGAGCCGTCGGGCCAGTAGGCGATCGGCCAGGACTGCACGGGCACCGCTGTGCCCTCGGCGTCCGTCAGCGCGAAGGTCTGGTCCTCCTGGTAGGTGCCCATCGGCCACGGCACCCCGACCGTCGAACCGGGTGCGGCACCGAGACCGCCGTCCTCCAGCCAGTCGAGGGTCACCGGATCGTCGTCGGCCGCCGCGGCTCTCGGCGCGGCCTGGGCGTCCTTCGCGCCCAGCGCCCAGCTGAACTGCGCGGCAGCTCCGGCGACGGCGGCCGCCTTGAGCAGGGACCTGCGGGGAATGGGAGACATGACCTGTTTCCTTTCCGTGCGGGAGGCTTTCTTCAAGTCCGTCTGGTCAGGGGCATGACAGATAGAGGTACGGCGCTCCGAAAGCACCGACCTCGTGCAAGGCACCGCCCGTCCGTCAGCGGTGCCGGTACCGCTCCTCCACGGCGACGGCCGCCGCGGCCACGGCCCCCAGCACGGGGACCGCCAACGGTGCGATGAGCAGGGCGGAACAGCCGACCAGGACCAGCCCGCCGACGAGCAGGAACGAACCGGCGGGGTCGAGCACCGTACGGCGACCGGCCTCCGCGAGCAGCGCCCGCCAGGTGTCCCCCGGCGCCCAGACCGCCGCCGCCCGCATCCCGGCGACGACGGTCCCGAGCAGCGCGAACACCCCGACGGCGCCCACGAGTTGCCCACCGGGCAGCCCGGCCCGCACGGCCTGGACGTCCACCCATACGGCGGCCGCCGCGCCCCAACCGGCAACCCCGACGACCCACCCACCGCGCACCGCCACCCGGAAGTCCGCGACGAACTCCCGCCAGCCACCGCCCACATGACTCGTACGGCGCCTCAAGTGCCGTGCCCCGGCGGCGAATGCGGCGGGGTACGTGACAACTCCCGCCGACGCGACGGCGATCCACACCCCGGTGAGCAGACATTCGGCGAAGACCCCGAACCGCTCGGCGAAGACCGACTCTCTGCGTACCTTCACGCGTGCTTCGGCCACCGTCTCAGCCCTTCAGTCCGGAGGTCGCCATACCGTCGATCAGGTACCGCTGGAAGGCGAGGAAGAACAGCAGTACTGGCAGCAGCGCGACGAGGGACATGGCGATCATGCCGCCGTAGTTCGCGGCCACGCCGTCGGAGTCGCGGAACATCATCAGGCCCAGGGAGACGGTGTACTTGCCGGGTTCATTGAGGTAGATCAGCGGGCCCATGAAATCGTTCCAGGCGTTGATGAAGGTGAAGATCGCGCTGGTGATGAGCGCGGGCCGGCACAGCGGCAGCACGATCGACCAGTAGATGCGCAGGTGCCCGCAGCCGTCGAGCCGGGCGGCCTCGTCCAGTTCCTTCGGCAGGTTGCGCATGAACTGCACCATGAGGAAGACGAAGAAGGCCTCGGTCGCCAGGTACTTGCCGATCAGCAACGGGACGTAGGTGTTGACCAGTTGGAGCTTCTGGAACATCACGTACTGCGGGATCAACAGCACGTGGTACGGCAGCAGGAGCGTGCCGATCATGAGGGAGAAGAGCAGGTTGCGGCCGGCGAACCGGATGCGGGCGAAGGCGTAGGCCGTCAGGGAGCAGGAGATGAGGATGCCGACGACCGAACCGAGGGCGTAGAAGAGGGAGTTCTGGAAGAAGGTCCAGATCGAGATGTCGGCGATGCCCTTGGCCAGGCCCTTGAAGTTGGCGAGGATCGGGTGCCCGGGGAACAGTTGCAGGCTGTTGATGACGTCCTTGCTCGGCTTGAACGAGGCGCCGATGACCCAGACGACCGGGTACAGGACGACGGCGAGGACGGCCAGCGCCCCGACGTGCCAGACGAGCGAGCCGGTGCGCCTGCGGCCCAGCCCCGGGGACTTCGTGGCGGTGGTGACACTCATCGGGCGCCTCATCGAGTGACTCATCGGGCGTCCTCCTCGTAGTGCACCCATTTCTTCTGCGACCAGAAGAGGACAGCGGTCACGAGCGCCACGGCGAGCAGCAGCATCCAGGCCATCGCCGACGCGAAGCCCATCTGGGCGTTCTTGAAGCCCTGTTGGTAGAGGTAGCAGGTGTAGACGAGGGTGGCGTCGGCCGGTCCGCACTGGGAGTTGGAGACGACGTACGCGGAGCCGAAGATCTGGAAGGAGTGGATGGTCTCAAGCAGCACGTTGAAGAACAGCACCGGGGAGATCATCGGCAGCGTGATGTTCCAGAACCGGCGGAAGGGCCCGGCCCCGTCCATCGCGGCGGCTTCGTACAGCTCCCTCGGTACCTGCTTGAGCCCGGCGAGGAAGATGACCATCGGCGCGCCGAACTGCCAGACGGTGAGCGCAACCAGGGAGTAGAGGATCCAGTCGGGGTCACCGACCCAGCCGCCGACATGGGAGCCGAAGAGGGACTGCGTACGGTCCACCACGGCGCCGTCGGAGAAGAGCGTCCGCCAGACGAAGCCGATCGAGACGCTCGCGCCGATGAGCGAGGGGGCATAGAAGGCGGCCCGGTAGAGAGCCTGGCCGCGACGGCTCTGGGCGAGCAGCATGGCGACGCCGAGAGCGAGGAGCAGTTTCAGCGGGGTGCCGATGACGACGTATTTCGCCGTCACCTCGACCGACTTCTGCCACCGGGGGTCGTCGAACATCCGGGTGAAGTTGTCGAAGCCGATCCACTTCGGGCTGTCGAAGAGGTTGTAGTCGGTGAACGCGAAGTAGAGCGAGGCGACCATGGGGCCGGCGGTCAGCAGCAGGAAACCGGCGATCCACGGGGACATGAAGAGGTAGCCGGCGAGGTTCTCGCGGCGCCCCCGCCGTTTCCGGTCGGCGGGGGCTGCGGAACGGACCTTCCGGGCGTCGGGCGGAGCGTCCTTGACGAGCGTCACGGCGGTTCCCATCAGGCGGAGAAGGCGGCCTGCGCCTCGGAGAAGAACTGCTTCACCGCGTCGGCGACCTTGGTCTTGCCCAGTGCCATGTCCCCGCCGATGCGGAGGAAGGCGGATTCGGCGGTGTCGGCGCCGGACGGGTGCGGGGTGATCACCCCGAGGACACCGGCCTTGGCGGTGTCCACCTCGTACTGGGCGATCTCCTTCTGGACCACGTCGGTCGGCTTGAACGCGTCGTACTGGTCGGTGGTCGCCAGGATGCCCCGGTCGTAGCCCATGATCTTGCCGACGGCAGGGTCGTGGACCATGAAGTTGATGAACTGGGCGACTTCCTTCGGGTGCTTGGTGCGCGCGGAGCCGCTGAGCATCAGGGACGCGAGGTACTGGCCGGTGTCCTTGCCGTCGGTGGTGGGGATCGGCGCGAGGCCGTAGTCGCTGGTCCCCTCCGCCGTGTAGCGGACGGTGAAGTTGTCCCAGGTGAATTCCGAGGCACCGTGACCGGCCGAGAGCGAGGACTTGGGGGTGTCCTGGGCGACGACCTTCGGGGAGGTGACGATGCCTGCCTTCACCCGGCCGTACCCGTCCGTCCACCACTCCGTCAGATCCGACTCCTGGAAACCGAGCCCGTCCTTGGTGAAGAACGCCTTGCCGTTCTGCCGGAGGTAGAGGTCGTACAGGTACATGATGCTGAAGTAGCCCGTGTCTCCGGGCACTTCGGTCTTGTCGTGGATCGTCTTGAGGGCCTTGAAGTACTCGTCCCAGGTCCAGCCCGCCGTGGGGTCGATGCCCGCCTTCTCGTAGACCTTCTTGTCGATGACCAGCGCCATGGTGTTCGAACCGACCGGAACACCGAGCTGCTTGCCGTCGACCTGACCGACCTTCACGACGCCCGCGCGAAAGTGATCCAGGCTCAGATTCCCCGCGTCGATCTGTGAACTGAGATCGAGCAGGACGCCTCTCTTGTCGTACTTCCGAAGAAATCCGACAGCGTTCTGGAATACGTCCGGCGGATTTCCGCCCGCGGCCTGCGTCTGGAACTTCTCCCAGAAAGAGGGATAGTCCTGAAAGTCCGTCTTCACCTTGATCTTCGGATACTTCTTCTCGAAGAGCGCGATGGACTGATTGATCTTTTTCGCCCGCTCCTCGGCACCCCACCACGAGTAACGGATCGTCACCGTCCCGTCCGCGGACGTCCCGTCGTTCCCGCCGCATCCCGCCGCGGCCAACCCCAGCGTCGCCGCCGAGACCCCGGCGGCCTTCAGGACCGTACGCCTCTCAACATTCGTGCGGGTTCCCATGATGGGCCCTCCCCGTAGCGTCGTTGCCACCTGCATGAATCGTTTCAAGTAAGCGCTTGCTGGCACAAGGTACGGAGGCCCTCGGGGTGCGTCAATGATTCGGACAGGATTTTCTTGTGAACCGGCTGAGCGCTACGACGGCGCCGCCGGGCGCGCTGCCGGACCGACGGGACGGACACCGCAGGTGAGGCGCGCGTGACCGGTCGGCCGAACAGGAAGCGGCCTGCCGCACCCGGGCGCCGAGCGGCCGAAAAACGCCTGGGCGGTGAGGAGTTGACTCCACGCCGCCGACGAGCGAACGACGACGGCCCGCCTGTGTGATCACAGGCGGGCCGTCGGTCCGGGTGGGCGATACTGGGTTCGAACCAGTGACCTCTTCGGTGTGAACGAAGCGCTCTCCCACTGAGCTAATCGCCCGGGCGCACGGAGAACATTACCCCATGTCAGCGGGTGCCCCCGACCAGCGCGAAAGGCACCCGGAGGCCGTCAGCGGGTCACTGGTCCTTGATCTTCCAGGGCATCACGACGCCGAACTTCCAGACATAGATGCCGACAAGGGCGACGACGATCACCAGGCCGATCGAGGTCAGGACGATGTTGCGGCGGCGCACCTCGGGGTCGAGCGCACGCTGTGCCGCCTCGGTGACCTTGCGTTTCGTCCAGCGGAGCACGAGCTGGGCCCAGACGAACTCGGTCGCCCAGATCGCCATGCCGCCGAAGATCACGACCCAGCCGGGTCCCGGAAGCGGCAGCATGACGATGCCGGCGGCCACGACCGCGAGGCCGATGACGAAGACGCCGACCTGCCAGCTCACATGCAGCGCACGGCGCGCTTTGATGAATTCCGGCGCCTTGGAACCGAGCCCTTGCCCGGCCTGCGCCTCGTCCGCCCGCGTCTCGTCGGCCGCCCCGTCAGGTGCCACGGCAACCTCACCCGGCTCGTCACTCCCCGTATTCATACGGACAAACCCTACCCGAGGGAAACCAGTCACCGGAATGGCCCCGCGGAGCGATCGAGCTCTCGGCCGGAAGAGTTACGTAAAGGCACGCAAAACACTCAGAGGGGTTTACAACGGCACCGTAGGTGGCATGTCGATTTCGCCGACGTGCGAATCCCCGAGCGCACACTGAGCGAAAGGCCCTGGCGCTTATGAACACCACGGTCAGCTGCGAGCTGCACCTGCGCCTCGTTGTGTCGAGCGAGTCATCCCTGCCTGTCCCCGCAGGCCTGCGGTACGACACGGCCGACCCCTACGCCGTGCACGCCACCTTCCACACCGGAGCCGAGGAGACCGTCGAGTGGGTGTTCGCCCGCGACCTTCTCGCCGAGGGTCTCCACCGGCCCACCGGTACCGGCGACGTCCGAGTCTGGCCATCCCGTAGTCACGGTCAGGGCGTCGTCTGCATCGCACTGAGCTCTCCCGAGGGCGAAGCCCTGCTGGAGGCTCCCGCACGGGCCCTGGAGTCCTTCCTGAAGCGGACGGACGCCGCCGTGCCACCTGGCACGGAGCACCGGCACTTCGACCTGGATCAGGAGCTGTCGCACATCCTGGCGGAGAGCTAGCGCGAGGTCCCACCAAGCCGCCCGGCGCCGTCCGAACTCGGGGAGACGGCTCGGGCACAGACAACCGCATAGGGCATACACCGGCGCCGTCGCCGCGATTCGTCGCGGGGGCGGCGCCGGTGCGCGTGGAGCCCGGTCGCGCGACTCTCCGTGATGCGGGGAACCGCGCGGGACGCCGTCCCGTTCTCAGAGACAGGGGGCCGTCCTCCGGGAAGCCACTACCATCGGCCAGCATCGGCGGGCGCCCGCCCGACCCCCAGGCCAGGGAGCGAAACGTGCTGATCACCCACGACACCCGGTGTGCCCTCGACACCGTGGTCGATCTGGTGAACACCGCGCCGGAGGACGCCGCGGCGGCGGACGGACTTCAGGATGTCGCGCTGCTCGCGGATTTCGTACGAAACCACGAGATCAGCGATGTCGGGGTGCTGTCGGAGTTCGACCTCTCCACCGTGCGCAAGATCCGCGGCCGGTTCACCGCGGTCTTCTCGGCCCCGGACCCCCGGACCGCCGCCGGGCTGATCAACGACCTGGTCGCCGCCGCGGGCACCACACCCCGGCTCACGGACCACGACGGCTACGACTGGCATGTGCACTACTTCGCGCCGGGCGCCTCGGTGGCCGACCATCTCGCCGCCGACTGCGGGATGGCGCTCGCGTTCTTCGTGGTGGCCGGCGAGGAGGAGCGGCTGCGCCGCTGTGAGGCCCCGGACTGCCGACGCGCCTTCGTCGACCTCTCCCGGAACCGCTCCCGCAGGTACTGCGACAGCCGGACCTGCGGGAACAGGCTGCACGTGGCCGCGTACCGGGCGCGGCGCAAGGAAGCGGCGGGCTGACGCCCGGCACAGCCCTGCACAGCCCGGCTGTAAGGAATCGATGAGTTCGTGGCCCCCGGCGGGTGACGTCGGGGACCACGAGTACGGCTCACAGCATCAGCAGGTCGTGCAGCGAGGCCATGAGCAGCAGACACCCGATCACCGCTAGGAAGATCATCAGCGGTGGCTGGGAAAGGGCGAAAAGGCACCCGCGCGGCTCGTCCTTCGGCGGCGCGGCGTCGCTCTGTGTCGTGTCCAGCATCTCGCCGCGATGATGACGCAGCGGAGACCCCTGGCGCGATCAACACGCCCGTTATGAGAGGGAGTTCGCCGAATTCCGTGATGTCTGTTTCGAGTCGAGACGACTCCTGAACGCTTCCCGGCGGACCTGGCTCACTCTGTGTCGTTTCAGTCCCGGTCCGGTCCGGCCGTCATATGCCGTGCTTCTTCAGGATGGCCTCGATGTCGCTGAAATCGTCCCCGCTCTGCGCGCGGGGCGCGGCCGCCGGCCGGGTCGCGGGGCGAGTGGACGGGCCCAGGGAGGGGGCGGAGGCCGCCGGGGCCACCGCGTCGGCCTGCGTGGAGCCACGGGCCGCCCTGCGCTCCTTGCGGGTGCCGCCACGGCGGCGCTCCACCGCGCGGGTGCCCATGAAGAGCAGCCATGCACCACCCAGCACCACGAAACCCGCCCAGGCCGTAGGACTGAACGCGGTGTCGGCCACCCAGCCGACGACCCCGGTCATCACCAGCCCGACCGGCACCAGCGAATACGCGGCGATACGGGCGGCGGAGAGAAAACGCTTGCGGTACGCCGTGACCGCCGCGATGCCCAGGCCGGCCGCGGAGACGGCGGAACAGACGGTCTCGGCAATCATCCGGTCCTCCAGGCAGATCGGTCGGGCAGGCTTCGATCGGGCAGGTTCAGCCCGGGCGTGCACTTCGTCCCTTCCATCCTGCACCGTCCGGTCCCCGGGAGGCCATGCCCCGGTCGGACATCAGGGACATCTCCGGGTCGCATCCTCCCCAGGTGCCGGTCGGCGTCGTACGGACGCGGCCCGTGGTCCCGGTTGGGGCGGTGGAGCCGGGGCTGGGAGACTGGTCCCATGAGTGACCTCCCCTCCGTGCGCACCCCCGTCCTCGACGTCTGGTGCGAGCTCCAGTGCCCGGACTGCGCCACCGCCCTGGACGATGTACGCGCCCTGCGGGCCCGCTACGGCGACCGGCTGGAGGTGCGGTTCCGCCACTTCCCGCTGGAGAAGAACAAGCACGCGTTCGCCGCCGCGCAGGCCGCCGAGGAGGCCGTGGAACAGGGGCGGGGCTGGGACTACATCGAAGCCGTGCTCGGCCGGGGCAAGGACCTGAACCGTAAGGGAGAACCCCTCCTGGTCGAGGTGGCCGGTGAACTCGGTCTGGACGCCGAGGAGTTCGACACCGCCCTGATCGACGGCCGGCACATCCTGATCGTCGACGCCGACCAGGCCGAGGGCAAGGCCATCGGCGTGACCGGCACCCCGACGTACGTCATCGGCGGCGAGCTTCTCGACGGCGGCAAGAGCCAGGAAGGGCTCCGCGCCCGCATCGAGGAGATCGCCGACAGGTTGCTCGCCGAGGGCGAGTGAGCCCCGAGGCACGTCTCAGAGCAGGCTCTTGTACAGGTGGTAGGTGACCGTCTCGTAGCCGAGTGACTCGTAGAGGCGCTCGGCGGGGGTGTTTCCCGCGAAGACGTTCAAGCGGATGTCCGGCATACCGGCCGCGATCCCCTGCGCCTCGGCCAGGAGCATCAGGGTGCGGCCGTGGCCCTTGCCCCGATGGCTTGCGTCGGACTCGACGTCGTAGACGAAGGCCTTGCCCTCACGCGGGCCCGCCCAGAGCGTGCCCACCCTGGTCCCCTCGTGCTCCAGGACGCTGAAGAGCATCCCCGCGGTGGCCATTCCGTCGGGCAGCAGGGTGGCGTTGCCCTCCAGTGCCTTGGTCCGGGCCTCGGCCTCGGGCACACCGCGCTCGGTCCAGTCCTTGATGAAGTCCTCCGTGCCGAGCTCGAGCCAGGGGCCGAACTCCTCCCGCGTCATGGGCCGCGCCCGGCTCCCCGTGGGCAGTTCGGGCGCGGTGTCGCCGAGGGGCTTCTCCATGTGGCGGTTGCGGACGACGTAGCCGAGAGCGGTCGCCACCTTGAGCGCGGCCTCCGCTTCCGCGGGCACGGATGCCTCGATCCGCTCGCAGCCCCAACCCCGCACCACTTCCTCGGCGGCGAGCGCGGCCACGGTGCCACGGCCGCGTCGGCGGTCCTGTTCCTCGATGCGCAGGTCCAGGATCTGGGCCACCGAGTCGCCGAAGAGCGGACTCGTGCCGAGGTGTATCGCGCCGGCGGGACGGCTGTTCACACACACCTGGTAGCGGCGTGAACGCGTCCCGTCGGCCTCGCGCTGAAGCGGCTCGGTCGGCCGCAGGGTCGTGGTCATCACCTGTGTTCTACCCGACCCGGAGCACCAGGTCAGCCCATTAAATGAGGCTTTTATGGATCAAGGTCGTCGCCCGACCGCTCGTCGAACACCCGCATGGCCTTGGCCGTCACCGGCCCTGCCACGCCCGGGAGTTGACGCTCGTCGACCAGGTGCACGGCCTGCACGTCCCGCAGCGATGACGTCAGGAAGACCTCGTCGGCGCGCTCCAGGACGTCCAGCGGCAGGTCGGTCTCCTTGGCGCCGGTCCATTCGACGGTCAGGGCGCGGGTGATGCCGGCGAGACAGCCGGAGGTGACCGGCGGGGTGTGGATCTCGCCGTCCAGGACGACGAAGACGTTCGACCCTGTGCCTTCGCAGAGTTGACCGACCGTGTTGGCGAACAGGGCCTCGGAGGCGCCGTGTTGGTGGGCGCGGGCGAGGGCGACGACGTTCTCGGCGTACGAAGTCGTCTTCAGGCCCGCGAGGGCGCCGCGCTCGTTGCGGGTCCAGGGGACCGTGACGGCGGCCGTGGAATCGGGGCGGCGGTTCGCCTCGCCGAGGGCGATCACGAGTGTCGGGCCGTGCTCGCCGCGGTCGGAGCCGAGCGGGCCGTGGCCACCGGTGTACGTGATGCGGAGCCTGCCGAACGGCAGCGGGTTGGCCTCGATGACGGCCGCGCAGCCTCGGCGGACCTCGTCCAGGTCCGGGTCGGGCAGTCCGAGGCCGCGCGCGGAGCGGGTCAGCCGATCGAGATGGCGGGTCAGCGCGAACGTCCTGCCGTCGGTCGCCTTCACCGTCTCGAAAATGCCGTCGCCCACGGTCAGTCCGTGGTCGAAGACGGAGACGCGGGCGGACTCGATGTCCTGGAGCCCTCCGTCGAGCCAGATCTTCATGAAAGAGCCCCTCCGCTCACCTCGTACGCGCCCGACGCTATCGCGAGCAGCCGTGACGCCTTCAGCTCGGTCTCCCGCCACTCCCCCTCGGGGTCCGAGCCCCAGGTGATGCCCGCACCGGTGCCGAAACGCAGCCTGCCGTCGGCGCGGTCGATCCAGAAGGTGCGGATGCCGACGGCCAGTTCGCCGGTCCCCCGGTCCGCGTCGACCCAGCCGATGCCCCCGCAGTACGGGCCCCGGGGCGCGGTCTCCAGAGTGTCGATGATGCGCAGGGCACTGGACTTGGGCGCCCCGGTGACACTCCCGGGCGGAAAAGCGGCGGCCAGCAGCTCCGGCCAGCCGGCAGCGGCGGGCAGCTCACCTCGTATCGTCGACACGAGGTGGACCAGGCCCGGATGCTTCTCCACGACGCACAGGTCCGGCACGGTCACGGTCCCCGTGGCGCACACGCGGCCGAGGTCGTTGCGGACCAGGTCCACGATCATCACGTTCTCGGCGTAGTCCTTCTCCAGCAGGTCCGCCTCCGTCCGCCCGGTGCCCTTGATCGGGCCCGACTCGACGACGCGGCCGGTGCGGCGCAGGAAGAGTTCGGGAGAGGCAGTGGCTATCTCCGTGCCGTGGCCTGGCAGCCGGATCGTTCCTGCGTACGGCGCCGGGTTGCCGCGCGCGAGCAGGGCGGTGAGGGCGTCGACGTCCGCGTCGGGGGCGACGGGCGCCGACAGGACGCGGCACAGGTTGGCCTGGTAGACCTCGCCGGCCGCGATGTGCTCCCTGATGCGGCGGACGCCGGCGGTGTAGGCGGCGCGGTCGAGGGAGGTCGTCCAGGCGTCGGCCGCGGGGCCGTGCCAGGCGCCGGGGACGGGTGCCGGGACCGGTTCGTGTCGTACGTCGCGGAAGCGCGCGCAGGTCAGACGGCCCTCGAAGTCGGCCGCGACCGCCCAGAAGCCGTGGGAGTCCAGGGCCGCGGGATCGCTGGTGACATCGAGGAGACCGGTGGCGACACGGCCGCCGAAACGGACGAGAGGGGCGAGGCGGGACACGCCGTCGAGTCTATGGCGGGTGTCTCACAGGTTGCCCGGCCATGTCCCCGCGGGTGACCTGACCATGTGTTCCCGTAGTCGCAGGCCAGCACGCTGCACAAACGCGTTTTTGTGCTGGCCCCGGAATCCGCTAGAGTTCAACTCGTCGCCGCGCCGCGCAAGCGGAGTGGAAACGACAAGCGGACGTAGCTCAGTTGGTAGAGCGCAACCTTGCCAAGGTTGAGGTCGCCAGTTCGAACCTGGTCGTCCGCTCGCAGGAAAGTGGGGGATCTTCCCGACCCCCCGCACTCCTGGTGGAGTGGCCGAGAGGCGAGGCAACGGCCTGCAAAGCCGTCTACACGGGTTCAAATCCCGTCTCCACCTCCAAGGACGATTAGCTCAGCGGGAGAGCGCTTCCCTGACACGGAAGAGGTCACTGGTTCAATCCCAGTATCGTCCACTGGTCCGCAAGGACCCCCGCGCGATTAGCTCAGCGGGAGAGCGCTTCCCTGACACGGAAGAGGTCACTGGTTCAATCCCAGTATCGCGCACGCAGTAGCACTCATGATCTACCCATGATCTTCGGATCGTGGTCCCGAGGACGATTAGCTCAGCGGGAGAGCGCTTCCCTGACACGGAAGAGGTCACTGGTTCAATCCCAGTATCGTCCACACACCGAAGCCCCCGGCGCTCACCGCGTCCGGGGGCTTCTCCGTGTGCCGGTCAGCTGGAGAACAGCATGTGACCGAAGCTCTTGTGGCGGTGGTGGCCGCCGTGACCGCCGTAGTGGCCACCGCCGTGACCGCCGCCGTGCGGGGCGCCCCAGGCGGGCGCGGGCGGGGCCGGGTAGGCC
>NZ_JBLTJC010000050.1:0-41657 GCF_048158785.1 Streptomyces colwelliae
CGGACGCCCAGCAGGTGTGGGCCGCGAAGAACCCCAACGGCACCTACACCGTCGCCCTGTTCAACCTCGCCGACGCCCCCGCCGCCGTCTCCGCGAACTGGACGACCCTCGGCTTCACCGGCAAGGCCGCCGTCCGTGACCTCTGGAACCACGAGGACCTCGGCACCTACACCAACAAGGTCACCCAGGCCCTGCCCGCCCACGGCTCCCGCCTCTTCACCGTCACCCCGCGCGGCAGCGCCGTCACCACGACCGCCTACGAGGCCGAGGCCACCACCAACACCCTCAGCGGCAACGCCAACATCGCCGACTGCTCGGCCTGCTCCGGCGGCAAGAAGGTGGGCAACCTCTACGTCGGCGGCAAGCTCACCATCAACAACGTCGTCGCCGCCAAGGCCGGCACCTACCAGGTGAAGATCGCCTACGTCAGCGGCGACTCCCGCTCGGCGAGCGTCTCCTCGAACGGCAACGGCGCCACCAGCCACAAGTTCCCGTCCACCGGCGACTGGGGGACCGTCGGGACGGTCAGCGTGCCGGTGACCCTGAAGGCGGGCGCCAACACGATCACCTTCGACAGCGGTTCGGGCTACGCGCCGGACATCGACCGGATCGACGTGCCCAACTCCTCCTCCTGAGTCGACCTTTTCGGAGACCGCCATGTCCAGTGCACTGCCCGACCTGCCCAGACGCAATCTGCTCGCCCTCGCCGCGGCCACCGGCGCCCTCGCCGGCCTGCCCGCCTTCACCGCCTCGGCCGCACCCCAGCGACCCGCCAACACCTCGTACGACAGCGGTACTTCACTCAACACCCTGTGGTGGCAGGCCCCGGCCGGCGACACCTCGATGATCGAACAGGGCCTTCCCGTCGGCAACGGCCGGCTCGGCGCCCTCGCGAGCAACGACCCGGGCCACGAGGTCCTCCTGATCACCGACGCCACGATCTGGACCGGCGGCCTCAACGGCACCCTCGACTCCGACGGCCAATTCCCCTACGGCCGCGCGGACTTCGGGTCCCTGACCCTGCTCGCCCGGCTCACCGTCGACATCCCCGACCACGACCTGGGCGCCGTCTCCGGCTACCGCCGCACCCTGGACCTCGACCGGGGAGTGGTGGGTGCCTCCTACGTCCGCTCGGGGGTGACGTACCGGCGGGAGGTCTTCTCCAGCAGCCCCGACGACGCGATCGTTCTCCACTTCTCGCAGAGCGGCGGCGGACGCTACACCGGCACCGTCACGCTGGAGGGAACGCACGGCGAGGCCGCCGCGCTCTCCTTCGGCGCCCAGTTCGCCAACGGCCTGAAGTACGGGGCCGCCGTCACCGCGTACGGCACCGGCGGCAAGGTCACCGTGAACGGCGCGCACATCGAGTTCTCCGGGTGCAAGGACCTCACCGTCGTGGTGAGCGGCGGCAGCAACTACGCGCCGGACGCCGCCCGCGGCTTCCGCGACCCCAAGCTCGACCCGCTGAAGCTCGCCCGCACCAAGGTCCGCGCCGCCGCCCAGCACTCGGCCGCGACCTTGCTGAGCACCCATGTCGCCGACTACCGGGCCCTGTTCGGCACGTTCGAGCTCTCGCTCGGCACGTCGTCCGACGACCAGCGTGCGCTGGACACCTGGGAGCGGATCCAGGCACGTCACACCAGCGGCGACCCGGACCCCGAACTCGAGGCCGCCTACGTCCAGTTCGGCCGCTACCTCATGGTCTCCGGCTCGCGCGGCAGTCTGCCGATGGGCCTCCAGGGCCTGTGGCTGGACGGCAACGACCCGGACTGGATGGGCGATTACCACACCGACATCAACATCCAGATGAACTACTGGATGGCCGACCGGGTGGGTCTGTCCTCGTCCTTCGACGCCTTCACCGACTACTGCGTCGACCAGCTGTCGTCCTGGACCGACCTCACCCACCGGCTGTTCCAGGACTCCCGCAACCGTTTCCGCAACACCAGCGGAAAGGTCGCCGGCTGGACCGTCGCCTTCTCCACCAACCCCTATGGCGGACTGGGCTGGTGGTGGCACCCGGCGGGCAACGCATGGCTGAGCAACAGCCTCTGGGAGCACTACGAGTTCACGCACTCCCGCACCCACCTGGAGAAGATCTACCCCCTCCTCAAGGGCGCCTGCGAGTTCTGGGAGGCGCGGCTGATCACCACCACCCTCGACAACGGGAAGGAGGTACTGGTCGCGGACCACGACTGGTCGCCGGAGCACGGTCCGCAGGACGGCAGGGGCAACACCTACGCCCAGGAAGTGGTGTGGACCCTCTTCGGCAACTACGCGGCGGCTTCAGCGGAGTTGAAGCGGGACAGCGGGTTCGCGAACACGATCTCGGGACTGCGCAGGCGGCTGTATCTGCCCGAAGTGAGCCCTACGTCCGGCTGGCTGGAGGAGTGGATGTCGCCCGACAACCTCGGCGAGACCACCCACCGCCACCTGTCCCCGCTGATCAACCTGTTCCCCGGCGACCGCATCCGCCCCGACGGCTCCACCCCGAAGGACATCGTCGACGGCGCCACCGCCCTGCTCACCGCGCGCGGCATGAACAGCTTCGGCTGGGCCAACGCCTGGCGCAGCCTGTGCTGGGCCCGCCTCAAGGACGCCGACAAGGCCTACCAGCTGATCGTCAACAACCTCCGTCCGTCCGAGAACGGCACCAACGGCACCGCCTTCAACCTCTTCGACATCTACGAGGTGGAACAGGGCCGCGGCATCTTCCAGATCGAGGCCAACTTCGGCACCCCGGCGGCCGTGACCGAGATGCTCCTGTACTCCCGCCCCGGCCATGTGGAGCTGCTGCCCGCCCTCCCGGACGCCTGGGCCGAGTCCGGCTCGATCACCGGGGCCGGTGTCCGCGGCGGCTTCGTCGTCGACCTGCGCTGGAAGAACGGCAAGCCCACCGAGGCGAAGATCCGCAGCGTCGGCGGCCGCACCACGACCGTCGCCCACGGTGGGAAGACCCGCACCGTGACCGTCAAGCCCGGCGGATCCGTCACGTTGAAGGACTTCGCCCGGTGACCGCCGGACGGGCACGACTGCGCCGTACCGTCGCACTCCTCCTGCTCGCCGCCGCCATCCAGGCCGGACCCGCGCACGCACAGCCCCAAGCACAACCGCAAGCACAGGTGGAGGCCTCGAACTCCCCGAAACCCGTCATCACCTGGGGAGCGAGCGCCGATCACCTGGGCGACGGCGTCGCCGACCGCAGCTACCGCCTGATCGTGCACACCAGTGTCGCCGGCAGCGATCTGCGGATCCGGCTCTCCAACGCCTTCGGTGACCGGCCGCTGACCTTCGACAACGTCTACGCCGGTGTGCAGCGGGCGGGCGCCGCGCTGGTGCCCGGCTCCAACCGGCCGCTCACCTTCGGCGGCGAGCGGTCGGTCACGATCCCCGCGGGCGCGGTCGCCTACAGCGACCCGCTGTCCGGCCGGCTGCCCGCCGCGACCAACCTGGTGGTCAGCATCCACTCCCCGGACGCGGCGGGCCCGGCGACCGGCCACGGCATGGCCATGCAGACGTCGTACGCCACCCAGGGCGACCACACCGGCGAGGAGGGCGCCGCGGCCTGGACGGACAGCATCGGCTCCTGGTACTACCTCGACGCCGTCGACGTACGGCCGAGCGCCGGCATCGGTGCCGTGGTCACGCTCGGCGACTCCATCACCGACGGCTGGGCGTCCACCACGGACCTCAACCGGCGCTGGCCCGACTACCTGGCCCGGCGGCTCCAGAAGTCCGACACGACCGTCAAGGGCGTGGCCAACGAAGGGATCTCCGGCAACAAGGTCCTCGCCGACGGCGCCGGGCAGAGCGCCCTCAACCGGCTCCAGCGCGATGTGCTGTCCCAGCCCGGCGTCCGCACGGTGTTCCTCTTCGAGGGCGTCAACGACCTCAAGGCCCACTCCGGCGTCACCGCCCAGGACCTGATCGCCGGCTACCGCGAGATCATCGACCGGGCGCACGCGGCCGGGAAGTGTGTCGTCGGGTCCACGGTCGGCCCGTTCAAGGGCTGGCCCGAATGGGACCCGGCGGCCGAGGCGGTACGCCAGGAGGTCAACCAATTCATCAGGAGCAGCGGGGAGTTGGACGCCGTCACCGACTTCGACCGCATCCTCCGCAGCCCCTACGACCAGGAGAGGATGCTCCCCTTCCTCGACGGCGGTGACCACATCCACCCCAACGACAAGGGGATGGCGGCCATGGCCGACGCCGTCGACCTCAAGAGCCTCGACTGCGCGAAGTGAACCTCAGCCGGACGCCGTCGCCTCCGGGGTGATCAGCCCCTGGCGATAGGCGATCGCCACCGCTTCCGTACGGCTCGCGGCGCCCAGCTTCGCGAGGATGTTGGAGACGTGGACGCTCGCCGTCTTGCCGGTGATGAACAGCTCCTCGCCGATCTGACGGTTGCTGCGGCCCAGCGCGAGCAGCCGCAGCACCTCCCGCTCGCGGGCCGTCAGCGGCGAGGGGCGGTCCCCGGCGTCCGGCGCCGGGTCGCCCAGGCGGCCACGGCGGATCAGCGTGTCCAGCCGCGCGAGCAGGGGCGCGGCACCGAGCCGGGCGGCCGTCTCCCGTGCCGCACCGGCCTGGGCGGCCGCCTCCGCACGGCGGTCGGCCGCCAACAGGGCCTCCGCGAACCGGAACTGGCACCGCGCCCGTTCATAGACATCGCCGTAGTCGAACGCGGCCACCGCCTTCTCCCAGGCCGCCACGTCCGGTCCGGTGGCCGCCCGCACCCACTCCGCTTCGGCGCGGGCCAGCCACGCCTGTCCTTCCGGCCCCTGGGGTCGGGCGGCGCCACCCGCGCCGGCCACGGACCGGGCGAGCTCGACGAGTTCCGTCGCGGTGTCCGTCCAGCGGCGCACTCCCGCCTCGTCGCCGGTCAGCCGTAGCGCGGCGGCCCGGTCGGCGACCGCGGCCAGGGCGAGGGCGGCGAGCCGGACCGTGAGGGCGGGCCGGCACCCTGAGTCGTCGGTGAGCGCGGCGACCGCGGTGCGCACCTGCTTCACGGCCGCCTCCGGGTCGCCCTGGAAGGCGCCCGCGTCGATCAGCGCGATGCTCGACACCATCACGGCCATCCAGTCGAACGGCCCGTCCAGCAGAGCCCGGGCCCGCTCCGCCGCCCCCAAGTCACCGCGCGCCAGCGCCACATACAGCGCGGGCCCCATCGTGAACCTGCCCGCGTGCGGCAGCACTTCCGCGTCATTCGCGGCCATCTTCACGCACTCGTCCCAGCGGCCCAGCGTGTACAGCACCAGGAGCTGGAGATAGCGCATCTCCAGCGGATACGGCGAGGAGAGCAGCCCGGCGCGACGGGCCCGGTCCAGCCCCTCGGCGAGCCAGGGCAGTGACTCCTCCAGGTCCCCGGACTCGAAGCTGCCGATGGCGAGGTGGAACAGGGCGCGCATCTCCACGGGCGCGTGCCCCGCCTGCCGGGCCAGCTCGCGTGCCTGCGCGAGGCGCTCCCGGCCCTCCCGGGTGCGCCGGCCGCCCTTCTCGAGCGTCGCCAGCGAGATCAGCAAGTCGGCCCGGGCGTCGGTCAGTCGGAGTTCCTCGGCGGTGCGCAGGGCCTGGCGGGCGACCCGCAGGGCGGTCTCGTCGTCGCCGACCTGACGCGCCGCCAGCACATGCGTGGCCGCCGCCCACACCCAGGTCGGCGAGGGCGGTTCGGCGGGGATCATCGCCAACGCCTCGCTGCTGTACGCGAACGCGGCCGTGAGGCTGTCGACGTCCATGAGATTCCCGGCCAGCGTGTAGCGGACCCGGGCGGCCAGCTCGGAGTCCGTGTCCTGGCCGATCCCGGCGAGCGCGGACCGGGTGAGGGCGACCGCGCGATGCGAGTCCCCGGCGTGGGCGGCCGCGGCCGAGGCGCGCAGGGTGAGGGTCACACTGCCGACGCCCTCGCCCGACGGCCGGGCCCCCGGGTCGACCGACGACCACAGATCGAGAACGGTTTCGAGATGCCGTAGCTCCTCGGCGGGCGCGCCCACCCGCTGGGCGTGGTCGGCGGCCTCCAGGGAGGCGGCCAGTGCCTCGGCCAGGTCGTGGCTCTCGCGGTAGTGGTGGGCGCGCTCCGCCGCGCTCTCGGCCGGGTGCCCGCGGCCGGCGAGGAGGCGGGCGAACGCGCCGTGCTGCCGGGAGCGCTCGCCGGGGAGCAGGTCGGCGTACACCGCCTCGCGGGCGAGGGCGTGCCGGAAGGAGTACGTGTCGCTGTGCCCGGGGACCAGGAGCTGTCGCTCGACGGCCTCGCGCAGCGCCGACTCCAGCTCGTCCTCGGGGAGTCGGACCGCGTCCCGCAGCAGGTCGTACTCGACGCGGCGCCCGGCGACGGCGGCGGTGCGCAGCACCTGCTGGGCGGTGTCGGAGAGCTGCTCGAAACGGATCAGCAGGACGTCGGCCAGACCGCTCGGCACCCCGCCCGCCTCCATGTCGCTCGCCGCGAGCAACTCCTCGGCGTAGAAGGCGTTTCCCTCGGCGCGCTCGACGATCCGGCGGACCGTGCCGTCCGGCACCGGACCCGTGCGCAGCGCGCGCACCAGCCGGGCGACCTCCGCGTCCCCCATGGGCCGCAGCTCCAGGCGCTCCACGGCGGGCAGCCGCACCAGCTCGGCCAGCAGGGGCCGTAGGGGATGGCGGCGGTGGAGGTCGTCCGCGCGGTACGACGCGAACACCGCGAGGCGGTGGGTGGGCGCGCCGCCCGCCGGGCGCTGGAGGATGCCGCGGCTGAGCAGGAAGCGGAGCAGGTCACGGGAGGACTGGTCGGCCCAGTGCAGGTCCTCCAGGACCAGGAGCAGGGGAGCGATGTCGGAGAGATCCGCCAGCAGTCCGGCGATGCCCTCGAAGAGCCGCAGCCGGCCGCCCGCGTCCCGCGCCGCGTCCGAACCGGCGCCCAGCAGCCGGTCGACCGCCGGATGCGAGGCCAGCGCGGCGGCGAAGCGCTCGTCGTCGGCGAGCACCCCGAGGATCTCGGTGAAGGGGAGATACGGCAGACCTACGTCACCGAGGTCGACACAGTGCCCGGTCAGGACGGTCATCCCTGCGCCCGCCGCCCGCGCGGCAACCTCGTCGAGCACCCGTGTCTTGCCGACGCCCGCGTCCCCGGCGATCAGCACGGCCCCCGCCGTACCCGCGCGGGCGCGCTCCAGCACACCGGCGAGGCGGGCGAGTTCCTCGTCCCGGCCGATGAGCGGCGCTGCTGCTACGGATTGCGACACGTCCCCATCCTGGCACGCGCCTCTGACAACGCACCTGGCCACCGGGCGGGAGACGGCCCCCGCCCGGCGGCGGGGCCGGGGTTCAGCGCAGGGTCTCGGCCCAGTTCGCCGGAACGCGGCCCGCGGGACCCGGCACAGGCTGGTCCTTCGGGTGGCTCACCGGGGCGGTGAGCTCGGGACCGGAGTCGTAGAGCTCGGAGGTGGTGAAGTTCCAGAACCAGTCCTCGCCCGGCTCGTAGCTCTGGATGAACGGGTGCCCCGTGGACTGGTGGTGGGCAGTGGCGTGCTTGGCGGGGGAGTCGTCGCAACAGCCGACGTGGCCGCACTGCGCGCACCGCCGGAGATGGAACCACCAGCCGTCCGCCGCGTCGCACTCCACGCAACCGGCGCCGCTCGGCGGGACGTTGGGGTCGATTCCGGCGATGTCGCTCATGCGGGCTCCTCGGGCGTCTCGTTGTCGGCGGCGGTGAGGGGGAGCAGGACCTGGAAACGGGTGTCGCCCGGCACCGACTCCACCTGGAGGGTGCCGTGGTGCTTGTTGACGACGATCCGCCAGGAGATGTCCAGCCCGAGCCCCGTGCCCTCGCCCACCGGCTTGGTGGTGAAGAACGGATCGAAGATACGGCCGCGGATCTCCTGCGGAACACCGGGCCCCGTGTCACGGAACTCCACCATGAGCTGATCGCGCACCAAAGCCGTCCGCACCGTCAACGTGCCTTCCCCGCCTGTGCTGTTGATGGCGGAGACCGCGTTGTCGATCAGGTTCGTCCACACCTGGTTGAGCTCGGCCGGGTAGGCCGGGATCTTCGGGAGCGTCCGGTCGTAGTCCTGGACGACCTTGATCCGGGCGCCGGTCTTTGCGCCGAGCATCAGCAGGGTGCTGTCGAGGAGTTCGTGCACATCGGCGACCTGGTAGGGCGCGCGGTCCAGCTGCGAGTACTGCTTCGCGGCGCCGACCAGGTTCGAGATCCGGGTCGTGGAGTCCTCGATCTCCGTCATCAGCAGCTCGGTCTCGACCGTGTAGCTGAGCCAGCCGACCGCCGCCTGGAGGACGTCCTCGTCGACGGCCGCCGCGACCTGGTCCAGCCAGTCGATGTCGAGACCGGCCTGCACGAACGTGGGCGCGATCTGCCAGGCCTGCATGATGCCGTGGTCGTCGAGCCAGTCGGTGAGCGCGTCCTCGCGGTCCGAGGCCTCCAGGGGGCTCAACGTCGGTGCCTTGGCGACCCGTTCGGCCGTGCGCTCCTGGATGTCGATGAGGTTCGCGAGGGCCTCGCGCGAGTACGGTCCGGAGGAGATGACGCGCAGCTTGTGCCGCATCTTCGCCACCCGCTCGCGCAGCGTCGAGGTGGCCCGGACGGCAGCGGCGGCGGGGTTGTTGAGCTCGTGCGTCAGCCCGGCGGACAACGAGCCGAGCGCCAGTAGCCGTTCACGCTGGCTGATCGCCAACTGGCTGCTCTTCTGGCCGAAGAAGAGCCCCTCCAGCAGATGGACCGCCATCGGGAACCACTCGCTCATGATGGCCGCGAAGGTCTCGGCGGGCAGCACGAAGAACCGCGTCTGCTCCGTCACCCGCATCGAGTTCAGGTACACCTGCTGCACCCGGTCCCCGATGTAGGCCTGCATCGCGCCCGTGTACACGCCGCGTTGCGAGGTCCGGGCGACCTCCACGTCGTCGCCGCCGACCCGCCGCGACAGCACGACGGTGCCCTCGATCATGACGTAGAAGCAGGTCGCGGGGTCACCCTCGGTGTAGACGGGACCGGCCTCGAACTGCTCCACCTGCCCGTCGC
The DNA here is from genome assembly GCF_048158785.1 of Streptomyces colwelliae. Lineage (NCBI taxonomy): Bacteria > Bacillati > Actinomycetota > Actinomycetes > Kitasatosporales > Streptomycetaceae > Streptomyces > Streptomyces colwelliae. The sequence continues at coordinate 9,005 of NZ_JBLTJC010000050.1, forward strand.
AGCACAGCCGGCCGAGCTGCTCCGGCGTCAGCTTCTCGAACAGGAACAGTGTGCCGATCTCCTGTGGGCTGCACGGCAGCACCTGCCCGCTCATGACTGCTCCAGGTAGCGGTGGACGAGCATCACGGCCATGGCTCCCTCTCCGACGGCGGACGCGACGCGTTTCGCGGACTCGGCGCGGGCGTCGCCCGCCACGAACACGCCGGGGATGTTGGTCTCCAGGTGGTACGGCGCCCGGTCCAACTCCCAGCTCGCGGGCGGCTTTCCGTCCGCGCTGAGGTCCGGCCCGGACAGGATGAACCCGCGCTCGTCCCGCAGCACCGACCCGTCCAGCCAGTCGGTCAGCGGGGCCGCGCCGATGAACACGAACATCCACTGCGCGTCGACGAGTTCGGTGCTCCCGCTCTCGGTGTCGCGCAGGGTGAGCTGCTCCAGATGGTCGCTGCCGTGCGCGGCGTCGACCACCGTGCCGGTGCGCACCGAGATGTTCTCGGCCTCGTTGATCTGCTGGATCAGGTAGTACGACATCGACGCGGCCAGCGAGCCCCCGCGCACCAGCAGCGTCACCGACTTGGCGCCCCGGGCCAGGTACATCGCCGCCTGGCCCGCCGAGTTGGCGCCGCCGACGATGTACACGTCGTGCCCCTGGCAGGAGGCCGCCTCGGTCAGCGCCGAGCCGTAGTAGACCCCGCAGCCGGTCAGATCCGGCGTGCCGGGAGCCTCCAACTGCCGGTACGACACACCGGTCGCCAGGATCACGGCGTGCGCGGCGACCGCCGAGCCGTCCGCGAACCGTACGACGCGTGCGGAGCCGCTGACCTCAAGTCCCGTGACCTCGCGGGCGGTCAGGATCTCGGCGCCGAATTTTCCGGCCTGCCGCCGCGCCCTGTCGGTGAGTTGAGCCCCGGACACCCCGTCGGGGAACCCTAGATAGTTCTCGATCCGCGAACTCTGCCCGGCCTGCCCACCGGTCGCCGACCGCTCGACGAGAACCGTCCGCAGCCCCTCCGAGGCCCCGTAGACGGCCGCGCCGAGTCCGGCCGGGCCGCCGCCGATGACGACGAGGTCGTAGAAGTCGGCCGTCGGTGTGGTCGCGAGCCCGACCTCGGTGGCCAGTTCGGTCGCCTCCGGCTCGACCAGGACGTTCCCCTCGGCCGTGATGACGAGCGGCAGCCGCTGCCCGTCCTGCCCGGCGGCGGACAGCAGCCGCAGGCCCTCCGGGCTGTCGGCCGAGAACCAGCGGTACGGCACCTGGTTGCGGGCCAGGAACTCCCGCACGTCCGAGGAGCGCGCCGACCAGCGGTGACCGACCACCTTCGTGGCGGGCACGGGCCGGTAGTCACTGTTCCGCCAGGCCTCCAGGAGGTCGTCCAGGACCGGGTAGAGCTTCTCCTCCGGCGGGTCCCAGGGCTTCAGCAGATAGTGGTCGAGGTCCACGACGTTGATCGCGTCGATCGCCGCGTCCGTGTCCGCGTACGCGGTCAGCAGCACCCGGCGCGCGCCCGGATAGACATCCAGGGCCTGCTCCAGGAACTCGATGCCGTTCATCTGCGGCATGCGGTAGTCGGCCAGGATCACGGCCACGAGATCCCCGCGCAGCTTCAGCTCACGCAACGCGTCCAGCGCGGACTCGCCGGACTCCGCGCGGACGATCCGGTACGACTCGCCGTAGCGCCGCCGCAGGTCACGGGCGACGGCGCGGGATACTCCCGGATCGTCGTCCACGGTCATGATGACGGTCCGCGCGGCTTCGGCGGCCTGTGCCATACGTCTCCCACCCCGAGTGGTCGGCTTCACGGCACGGCGGCGCCGTTGTCACCGCGCCGGCTCCCCACCATCGTATGGTCGATCGCCGTGTCGCGCTCCGCTACACCCGAGACGGGGGCCTCAGGGGCGCCGGGAGCGCAACACGCAGAACTCGTTCCCCTCCGGGTCCGTCAGCACCACCCACGACTGCTCGCCCTGCCCGACGTCCGCGGTCCGCGCCCCCAGCGCGAGCAGCCGGATCACCTCGGCCTCCTGGTCGTCGGGCCGGAAGTCCAGATGCAGCCGGTTCTTGACCGTCCTGCCCTCGGGCACCGGCACGAACAGCAGCCCCGGGAGCCGTTCCGGCTCCGGCCGGATCTCGAACTCGTCCGGCGCCTCGCCCACCACCACCCACCCGAGGGCCTCGGCCCACCAGCGTCCCAGCGCGACGGGATCGGCCGAGTCCACCACTACCTGCTCCCACTCCAAGGTCATGCGGGCACCGTAGTGAAGACTGGGCCCGACGCACGTGACCGCACCACCGGGAGGCCACCGCATGACACGACCGATCACCGCAGGGGTCGACGGATCGGCGGAGAGCCTCGCCGCACTCGCCTGGGCGGGCCGGGAGGCCGTACGGCGGGGGCTGGCGCTGAGCGTCGTGCATGTCTGGCGGTACGAGGAGCACCAGGCCCTCGACGCGGGGGACCGGGACACCCAGGACCGCTGGGTGCGGGACGCGGCCGACGAGGCCGCCCGGGAGGTCGCCGAACGCCACCCCGGTCTGGACGTCACCACCGACGTCCTGGAGGGCGACCCCGTCGACACGCTGACCGCCGCCGCGGCCGGCGCCGAACTCCTGGTCCTCGGCTCACGCGGCCACGGGCCCGTCGTCGGCTTCCTGCTCGGTTCCGTCGGCCAGCAGGTGATCGCCGATTCCGTACGACCCGTCGTGCTGGTGCGTGCCGGGGACGAAGCCGCCGGGGAGGCCGCCGGGCGCGAGATCGTCGTGGGGCAGCACGGCGACCCCGAGGACAGCGCCGCCGCGCTGGGCTTCGCCTTCGAGACAGCGGCGGCGCGGGGCGCGACGGTCCGTGCCGTACGGGCGTGGACCCTGCCGCCGGTGTTCGCCTACAGCCCGGCCTCCATGAAGCTCCTCGACGACGCCGGGGGCCTGGAGCCGTACGAGAAGAAGGGCCTCGCCGAGGCGCTGGAGCCGTGGCGGGAGCGCTTCCCCGACGTGCCGGTGGTCGAGCACGTGGAGATCGGCAGCGCGGGGCAGGTGCTGCTGTCGGTCGCGGCACGGGCCCAGTTGATGGTCGTCGGGCGACGCGCCCACCGTACGGCGGTGGGCGCGCGGATCGGCTCGGTCGCACACGGGGTGCTGCACCACGCGGAGTGCCCGGTGGCCGTGGTGCCGTCGCCGGAGGCTTCCTGAGGGTCAGGCACCTCAGGCCGGGGTGAACGCGGTGCGGAAGCGGTCCAGGGCGCGTTCGCTGTCGCCGTCCGAGGCCCAGGCCTCCATCGAGACCGTGCCGTCGTAGCCGATGTCGGCGAGGGCGCGGGCGATCGCCGGGTAGTTGATCTCGCCGGTGCCGGGCTCCTGGCGGCCGGGTACGTCCGCCACCTGGATCTCGCCGATCAGGTCCAACTCGTGGGCCTTGCGGACGAGTTCGATGAGGTTTCCCTCGCCGATCTGCGCGTGGTAGAGGTCCAGGTTCATGCGCAGGCCCGGCCGGTCCACCGCCTCGACCAGGGCCAGGGTGTCGGCGGCCGTCGCGAACGGTACGCCCGGGTGGTCGACCGCGGCGTTGAGGTTCTCCAGCGTGAAGGTGACCCCGGCGCTCTCGCCCAGCTCGGCGAGGCGGGTCAGGGTGCGGTGGGCGGCCATCCACATCGCGCCCGTGGGCTCACCGGTCACCGGAACCACCGGCAGGCCCTCGGAGTCCAGGCCCGTGCCGTGCAAGTTGAGCCGGGGGCAGCCCAGTTGATCGGCGGCCTTCACCGACTCCTCGGCGGTGCGCAGGAGTTCGGCGGCGCCCGCCTCGTCGGTGAGGCTGCCCCGGATGTAGCCCGTCATCGACGAGAACTCGGCCGGGGTCCGGGTCAGCGCGTCCAGATCGTGCCGGGTCCAGTCCCAGATCTCGACCTGGAAACCGGCTTCGTGGATGACCCGCGCCCGCTCGTGGATCGGCAGGTCCCGGAAGACCATCTCGGCACAGACCGCCAACGTGTACATGACTGCTCGCCCTCTTCTAGAACGTTCTAGATGGCAGTAGTACGCCATTGCCGGATTCCCGTGTCAAGCCTTCGCCAGGCATGTTTCTAGAACGTTGCAGTACCTTCGGAGCAGCACTTTTGGAGGGCTACCATCCCGGAACGGAACGACACCTCGACCGGAAGGACAACCGTGCCGACCACTCCCGCGGTCCCCGACGGCAGGCGGCCCACCCTGGCCCATGTCGCGGCCCGGGCGGGCGTGTCCGTCGCGCTGGTCTCCATCGTGATGCGCGGGGCCTACGGCGCGAGCGCGACCACCCGCGAGCGGGTGCTCAAGGCCGCCGAGGAGATCGGTTACCGGCCCGACACCCGGGCCAGGGTGCTGCGCAGCAACCGCTCACGCCTGCTCGGCGTGCAGTTCGGGCTGCGCCATCCTTTCCACACCGACCTGGTGGAGGGCATCTACGCCGCCGCCGAGCCCGCCGGCTACCAGGTCGCCCTGAGCGCGGTCGCGCCGTCGCGCGGTGAGCGGCAGGCCGTGGAGGCGCTGCTCGCCGACCGGTGCGAGGCCCTGGTCCTGCTCGGTCCGGAGGTCCCGGCCGCCCGCCTCGCGCAGCTCGCGACCCAGGTCCCGGTGGTCTCGGTGGCCCGGCGGCTACGCCCCTCCCCGCCTGCCGTGGACGTCGTCCGCACCGCCGACGACGAGGGCGCCCGGCAGGCCGTGGACCACCTGGTCGCGCTCGGGCACCGGGCCGTCGCCCACATCGACGGCGGCCGCGCGCCCGGCGCCGCAGACCGCCGCCGCGGCTACCGCACGGCGATGCACCGCCACGGCCTCGACGACCACGTCCGTGTGCTGCCGGGTGGGCTCACCGAGGACGACGGCGCGCGGGCCGCCCGCACCCTGCTCGCCGAAGCCCCGGCCGCCCGGCCGAGCGCGGTCCTCGCCTTCAACGACCGCTGCGCCACGGGCGTCCTCGACACCTTCCTGCGAGCCGGTGTGTCCGTCCCCGGCGAGATCTCCGTGGTCGGCTTCGACGACACCAGCCTGTCCCGGCTCGCCCACATCGACCTCACCACCGTCGCGCAGGACGTCCCGCGCCTCGCGGAACTCGCCGTCGGCCGTGCCATCGCCCGCCTGGACGGCGAGGCCGTACCGGACGGAGAGCAGGTCGTCCCGCCGCACCTCGTCGTCCGCGGCACCACGGCCCCGCCCGCCACGGACTGAGCACGGACTGAGGCGGGTCACTCCGGTGTGGTCGGCTCCAGGGTCTCGCGGGCCTTCGGCAGGATGTTCCTGAGGTAGTCCTCGACCGCCGTGTCCAGGCCGATGTCGTGCTGGGCGTGCTCGGACATGTACCAGCGGTGTTCGAGCAGTTCGTGGTAGATCTCGGCCGGGTCCATCGAGCCGCGCAGTTCGAGCGGTACGGCGCGCACGGTCGGCCGGAACACGTCCCGCACCCACCGGTGCGCGAGCACCTCGGGCCGGGCGGCGAGGGGATCGCCCGGGGCGTAGTCGTCCTGGGTGGCCATCCAGGACTCCAGGTCGTTGAGCAGCCGCCGTGCCTGGTTCTCCTCGGCGTCCAGGCCGGTCAGGCGCAGCAGTTGACGCTGGTGGTGCCCGGCGTCGACGACCTTCGGCACGAAGGTGACCGTGTCGCCGTTGGAGGAGTGCTCGATCTGCATCTCGGCGACGTCGAAGCCGAGTTCGTTCAGGCGCCGGATCCGGCGTTCGATGAAGTGGTACTTGCCCGCCGGGTACACCGAGACGCGGGTCAGCTCCTCCCACAGGCTCTGATAGCGGGCGCAGATCTCCATGCCGAACTCGATCGGGTCGACGGAGGGGTGCAGCGCCCCGGACGCCTCCAGGTCGAGCAGTTCCCCGCTGATGTTCACGCGGGCGAGGTCGAGGTCGTAGTCCCGCTGTCCGTTGCTCAGCGTCGGGTGCAGATCGCCGGTCTCCGCGTCGACCAGATACGCGGCGTACGCGCCCGCGTCCCGCCGGAACAGCGTGTTGGACAGCGAGCAGTCGCCCCACGCGAACCCGGCCAGGTGCAGCCGCACCAGCAGCACCGCCAGCGCGTCCATCAAACGGTGCATGGTCGCGGGCCGCAGTGTCGTCTCGAACATCGAGCGGTACGGCATCGAGCCGCCCAGGTGCCGGGTGATCAGCACCGGTTCCAGCGGCTCGCCGTCGGCGTCGGCGCGTCCGGTGACCACGGCGAGCGGGTCGACCGCGGGGATGCCGAGCCGGTCCAGGTCGCGCAGCAGCTCGTACTCGCGCAGCGCGGGTCGTTCCGCCAGTTCCTTGACGGCTATGACCTCGCTGCCGGCGCGGGCGTAGCGCACGACGTGACGGGAGATGCCGCGCGGCAGCGGCACCAGGTACTCCTCGGGCCACTCCTCCAGCGGAACGTCCCAGGGCAGCTCCAGCAGGAGGACCGGGTGCTCCGGGTTGGTCGCGTTGATCTGCAGTGCCATGGGGTGACCTTAGATCGCGTGTTCGCGGGCGCGCTGTGCCGCCTCACGGACCGGACCGGTGTGTAGGGGGCCGTGGCCGGGCAGCAGGGTCTCGGCGTCCAGCGCTTCGAGGATGTCCAGCGAGGCGACGGCACGGTCGCGCTCGTGATGGAACATGTCGGGCAGCAGCTGCGGCCCCTTGATCCGCGAGGTCCGGTGGCCGCTCACCAGGGCGTCCCCGGAGATCACGATCCCGCTGTCCGGGAGATGGAAGACGCAGTGTCCGCTGGTGTGGCCGGGGGCGTGCACGGGGACGGGCCGGCCGGGCAGGTCGAGCGGGCCGCCCGCACCCGGGAACGCCTCGGCGGCGACGGGATGCTGTTCGGTACCGCCGACGCGGATCGTGTGCACGAGCCACGGCAGGACTCCCGGACGCCAGATGTTCTTCAGGACGTCCCCGACGGTCACCTGCTGGAGGAACTCCCGCCGCGCGTGCGGCACTTCGGCCTCGTGCAGTAGGACGGGCGTGCCGTAGGCGCTGTGCAGGTACTCCGCTGAACCGAGGTGGTCGTTGTGCGCGTGAGTGATCAGTACCGCCGTGACCGCCTTCGGTGAACTCCCCACCTGCTCAAGGGAGTCGAGCACCAGCGGGCGGTCCCCGGGGTACCCGGTGTCCACGAGTGTGACCGCGTCGCCGTCCGTGAGGATCACCCAGTTGGTGTTGCTGCCGTGCACCAGGTAGGTGCCGTCGGCGACTTGGCGTACATCTGCCCGCATGATCGTCCCTCGTGAGGTGGTGCCCCGTACGGGGACAGCCAACCAGACGCGAACGGCCTCGGCCCGCGCGGGGGAAGCCGCCTCCGGCGCCGTCCGCCGGGGGCGGCCCCCGCGTGCATCCGAAGCGGCCGCCTCTCCGCCTCAGTGCACGCCGTGCGGGCGGAACTGCACGCTGATGCGTGGTCCCGCGGCCCGGGTGGTCTTGGGGACGCAGTGCTCCCAGGTCCGCTGACAGGAGCCGCCCATCACGATCAGATCGCCGTGCCCGAGCGGGCGCCGCACCGACTCGCCGCCGTGCACGGGACGCAGCAGCAGGTCGCGGGGCGCGCCCACGGAGAGGATCGCCACCATCGTGTCCTCACGGGCACCCCGCCCGATCCGGTCGCCGTGCCAGGCGACACTGTCCCGGCCGTCGCGGTAGTAGCAGAGCCCGGACGTGGTGAAGGGCTCGCCCAACTCCCGTGCGTAGTACGCCGACAGGGCGTCCCGGGCCTCGGCCAGCACCGGGTGGGGGAGCGCGTCGCCCGCGCCGTAGTAGGCGAGCAGTCGCGGTACGGCCACGACCTGGTCGTACATCTGACGGCGCTCGGCGCGCCACGGCACCCCGGCGGCCAGCTCCTCGAACAGGGCGTCGGCGCCGCCGAGCCACCCGGGCAGCACGTCGATCCAGGCGCCGAGCCCCAGTGTCGTACGGCGAATCCCCTGGAGGGAACCGAGGCGGAGCTGGTCGGTCTGGTCGAAGAGGGAACCCTGGAGGTGGTGCGCGGTCATGGGACCAGCGTACTCCTTATTCGAATATCTGTTCCTATCTGAACTCCGCTCTTTCGATACATCGGTGTATCGGATACATTCGCGTATCGACTGGAGGTCCGGGCATGGTGACTGAGGCGACGCCCAAGCGTGTGACCAGGCGCCGTGTCCGCACACGGGCGAACCTCCTGGCCGCCGCGTTCGCGGTGTTCGCCGCCAAGGGATACGGCCGGGTCTCCATCGAGGAGGTCTGTGACGCCGCCGGCTACAGCCGGGGCGCCTTCTACTCGAACTTCGGCAGCCTGGACGAGCTGTTCTTCGCGCTCTACCGGGACCGGGCCGAGCTGATCGCCGACCAGGTGGCCGGTGCGTTCGCGCTCGACGGGCCCGACCTCGACGTGCCGGCCGCCGTGGACCGCGTCACCGACGTGCTGCTCCTCGACCTGGACTGGCTGCTGGTCAAGACCGACTTCCTGGTGCACGCGGCCCGGGACCCGGCCGTCGCCCAGACACTGCTGGACCACCGGGCACGGCTGCGCGGCGCGATCGCCGAACGGCTCAGCCGCGCGCGGGGACACACCCAACTCCCGCCCGTACTGGGGGACATCGACGGCGCCGCCCACGCGGTGATCGCCGCGTACGACGGAGTCACCACCCAACTGCTGCTCGACAAGGACGCCGAGCGGGCACGCTCCTGGCTCAAGCAGCTGCTCACCGCGCTGCTGACCGACGGCAGCAACACCCCTGAATGACAACCCACTTGAGAAGGGCAACGTCGCCATGGATGCGGACGTCATCGTCGTCGGAGCCGGGCTGGCCGGTCTGGTCGCGGCCCATGAACTGACCAGCCGGGGACGCCGGGTCGCGCTCGTCGACCAGGAGAACGCGGCCAACCTCGGCGGCCAGGCGTTCTGGTCCTTCGGCGGACTGTTCCTCGTCGACTCGCCGGAACAACGCCGCCTCGGCATCAAGGACTCCTTCGACCTCGCCTGGAACGACTGGCAGGGCAGCGCCGGCTTCGACCGCGTCGACGACGAGGACTCGTGGGCGGTGCGCTGGGCGCGCGCCTACGTCGAGTTCGCGGCCGGCGAGAAGCGGACCTGGCTCGACGGACACGGCATCAAGCTGCTGCCCACGGTCGGCTGGGCGGAACGTGGCGACCTGCGCGCCCACGGACACGGCAACTCCGTCCCGCGCTTCCACGTCACCTGGGGCACCGGCACCGGAGTCGTCGAACCCTTCGTTGACTACGCCAGGCAGGCCGCCCGCGACGGACTGCTCACCTTCTACCACCGCCACCAGGTCGACGAGTTGGTGGTGGAGGAGGGCGAGGCGCGCGGCGTCCGCGGCACGGTCCTCGCCGAGGACACCTCGGCCCGGGGCATCTCCTCCAGCCGCGAGGCGATCGGCGCGTTCGAACTCACCGCCCAGGCCGTGATCGTCACCACCGGCGGCATCGGCGCCAACCACGACATCGTCCGCCAGTACTGGCCCGAGCGCCTGGGCACCCCGCCCGCCGAGATGGTCACCGGCGTACCGGCCTACGTCGACGGCCGGATGCTCGACATCAGCGCCGAGGCGGGCGTACGGCTCGTCAACCGCGACCGTATGTGGCACTACACCGAGGGCCTCCAGAACTGGAACCCGGTCTGGCCCGGCCACGGCATCCGTATCCTGCCCGGCCCGTCGTCCCTCTGGTTCGACGCCCTCGGCCGCCGCCTGCCCGACCCGTGCCTGCCGGGCTACGACACCCTCAACACCCTCAAGTACCTGCGCACCACCGAGGACTTGGCGGACCACGACCACTCCTGGTTCATCCTCACCCAGAAGATCATCGAGAAGGAGTTCGCGCTGTCGGGCTCCGAGCAGAACCCCGACATCACCGCCAAGGACAAGAAGGCGGTCCTGCGCGACCGGCTGCTCGGCAAGGGCGCCCCGGGCCCGGTGGACGCCTTCCTGCGCAAGGGCGCGGACTTCGTGACCGCCGGGAACCTGGAGCAACTGGTCGAGAAGATGAACCAGTTGACGGACAAGCCGCTCCTGGACGCGGCCGTGGTGCGCCGCCAGATCGAGGCCCGCGACCTCCAGATGGCCAACCCCTACAGCAAGGACTCCCAGATCCAGGGCATCCGCAACGCCCGCCGCTACATCGGTGACCGCCTGGGCCGCGTCGCCACCCCGCACCGCATCCTCGACCCGGCGGCCGGCCCCCTGATCGGCGTCAAGCTGCACGTCCTCACCCGTAAGACCCTCGGCGGCATCCAGACGGACCTCGACTCACGGGCGCTGGCCGCCGACGGAAAGCCGATCGGCGGACTGTACGCGGCGGGCGAGGTGGCCGGGTTCGGCGGCGGGGGAGTGCACGGCTACAACGCCCTCGAAGGCACGTTCCTCGGCGGCTGCCTCTTCTCGGGCCGCGCGGCGGGCCGTGCGGCGGCGAAGCAGACGGCCTGACCGAGCGGCGCTTCTCGTGGGCGCCGCGGCCCGTCTCCTCACCCCTCTCATCCCTCCAGGAGGCGGGCCAGCACCGAGGCGTGACTCTGCTCCGGTGACCTGACCGCCGTCACCAGGGTCACCGGTCCCATCCGGACCAAGTTCCGCAAGGTGTGCAGGAGTTGAGCCGCCTCGGGTTCGGTGAGCTCGGCCTCGTAACGGTGGCTGAACTCGTCGAAGGAACCCTCGCCCGCGTGGTACCAGCGGCGCAGTTCGGTCGACGGGGTGAGTTCCTTGGGCCACTCGTCCACCCGGGCCGCGTCCTTGGACAGGCCGCGCGGCCACAGCCGGTCGACCATGACGCGCACGCCGTCCTCCGGCTCGGGCGGTTCGTAGACACGGCGCACACGAACGGTCACGGGCGGGGCTCCCTCGGGTGGGGTCGGTGCGGTGAGCCTACGTCCGGGCGGGGAGTCAGGCGCGCTCACCGCTGGATCGTCCGGCGGAACCGCCATGTCGACGACCGGCGCTCACGCGCCGTCGTCGACATGGCGGACGTTCCCTTGTACGGCGGCACCGGCCGCCCGGTTCAGAAGGCGTGCGCCATCAGTTCCGCGAACAGCGCGTGCTCGTCGACGTCGAGGCCCCGTGAGCGGAACCAGCCGCAGATGTTGGCGCAGTCCCGCTCCAGGAAACTCATCCCGTTGAGGTTGCCGACCAGGTCGACGATCTGTGGCAGGTCGATGATGACCAGCCGCTCGCCCGCCGCCAGGATGTTGTACGCCGAGAGGTCACCGTGCACGAGGCCGTTCTGCACCAGCGTCGCGAGTGCGTCGGTGAGTTGCTCGAAGTACGCCGCCAGCAGCTCGGGTGAGGGCCGGGTCTGGGCGAGCCGGGGCGCGGTCTGTACGGTGCCGTCCTCGTCGACGACGGTGATCCACTCCATCAGGATCTCCGTGCCGTCGATCTGGACCGGGTAGGGAACCGGCAGTCCGAGGTTCCAGAGCCGCACCAGCGCGGCCCATTCGGACACCGCCCACTCGCCGGCCGCGACCTGTCGGCCGAAGGTGCTCTTCCGTTTGAGGGCGCGTTCGTCGCGTGAGCGCTTCATCGAGCGGCCCTCGGTGTAGGACGCGGCGCGGTGGAAGGTCCGGTGCTCGGAGGAGCGGTACCGCTTGGCCGCCATGACCACGCCTGCGGCGGGGTCGAGCGGGTCGGCGCGCTCGACGAGGTGGACGTCGGCCTCCTTGCCGGTCTTGAGGACACCGAGTTCGGTGTCGATCGCGCCCTGCGAGGTCACCACCCAGTCCGGGAGCGGCTCGGGGCCCCGGCTGAGGGGTTCGACGCTGAGCCAGGTCGACCAGCGCTGGCCGTCCTCGAGGTCGCCGTAGGCCTGGAAGTCGAAGACGAAACGGTCGTCGATGTCGCCCGGTACCGCGTCACCCGGCGGCGGGACGGAGTGGAAGGGGTCGGTGCTGAACGCGTCAGGAAATGCCGGGTGTTGAGAGTGCTGAGGTTGTTGCGGGAGATCGTCGCGAGACATCGCTGGGGGTGCTCCATGAGGTGAGAGGGAGGCGGTCGGCGGGCAGGCCGATGACAGTCGTGTTCACGGTCGCGCCTCCTCTCGTGGAGCACCGGGCAGCTCCCGGTCGCCCGCCCATGGTGAGGGGCGGGCACGGGGAGCGGCAACCGAATTAACTCGGCCCGCGTCGAGCGGCCTCAGCGGTTTTGCAGGTTTCCGGCGTGACCCTCTGTCCAAGGTCTCCGGCACGCTCCTCACGAGCCCGGACCGGAGGACCTGACGGAGTCCCGCTAGCGGCCCTTCCGCACGAGGTCGGTGATGCGCTCGCCCTCGCCGATCGTGAGCGGGCCGGTCCCCTCCGCGATGTCGCCGACGCCCAGCGCGACCGCCAGCGTCCGGCCGTGCAGATCGAGGGTGGCCTCGGTGAGGGTGGTGAAATCGGCTACGGCGGAGCGGGCGCGGGCCCACCCGGTCAGGCCGATGCCCGCGGCGACCAGCACGGCCGGCCACCACACCACGGTGAGCAGGAGGTAGGGCAGGGCCCAGGTTCCGGTGGCGACCGCGGCGGCGAACGCCGAGTGCCCGGCAGTGAGTTCGCTACGTGCGGGGTCGGGGAGGACCAGCCAGAGCCGGGACCAGCCGTAGGTCAGGTCGAGTCCGTAGCGGTGGTACGCGATCGACTCCACGGCGTGGATCCGGTCGCCCATCCAGGTGGGCCTGCCGGGTTCGGCCATGGCCAGCCGGGTGACGCGGTCGGCCGCGCTGTCGATCCGGTCCTGCTGCTCGCGGGTGCGTGTGACCGGGCTCGCGGCTTCGAGCGCCCGGCGTTCCTCCACGAGCAGGTGCCACCGCGCACGCCGACGCGCCGTCCGCGCCGCCGCGACAGCGGTGAACGGGCGGGGCCACTGCCCCAGCCAGACGCGCCGGGTGACTCCGGCGAGCGCCTGCACGACGAAACCCACACCGGAGGCGGCCGCCAGTACGGCGACGACGAGCAGTGCCTGCGCCCCGCTCGGCAGGTCCCTGACCGTGTCGGCGGTGTGCTCGACCCGCCGGTTCAACAACGCGACGTTCCACGCGTCGGCATGGCCGAGGGTGACGGACAGCCACACCGCGCCGAGGAAGAACGCACCGGGCAGTACGAGCAGACTGATCCACCGGTCGGCGAGCGTCTTGGCCAACTGCTGGAAGAAACCGCCCACTTGGGCTACCCCCGTTCCAGGGGCCGACCCATGACGGCGCACCGCGGGATCGCGCCCGCCGGGGGCGGCACCGCTGTCCGGTCGCAGGCGCCGTCCGGACAGCGGAAGGTCTCCTGACGGGCGATGCCCGGCCCGGCTCCCGGGAGCCCCGACGCGAGCGTGCGCAGGGTGGCCTCACGGTCGGTGTGCAGCAACTGGCCGAGCAGGGCGAGCACTGGACGCCGGGCCCGCGCCTCGGCCACGATCCGTTCCAGCAGTTCCTGACGTTCCGTGGAGTGGAGCCTGGTCTCGCCGATCAGCGCCTCGAACTCCTGGCACAGCGTGGTCAGTGCCGATCGTTCGGCGTCCACCAGGGCTCCTCCTTCCGCCAGTTGGCCGATAGTCTCATGGGTGATGTCCTCCTACCACCAGCCCGATCCGGAGCAGCTGAACCAGCAGGCGGTCGACCTGCTGAACCAGGCCACCAGGGCCGGTGACACGGCACAACTGGGCACCTGCGTCTCGTTGTTCGAGAGCATCGTCGCCCTGACACCGCACCACCATCCACGCCGTGCCACCCGCCTGTACAACCTCGCCGAATCCCATCGGGCGCTGTACGCGCTGACGGGGCAGGAATACGAAGCCGACCAGTCGATCGGCATCGGGCACCAGGCCGTGGCCGCCCTCCACTACGGCGACCCCAACTCCGCGCTGATCCTTGGCAACCTCAGCTGCACCCATCTCCTGCGGTTCCAGCGGGTCGGGCGGCCGGACGACCTGGACGGGGCCGTCGAGTTCGGGGAACGGGCCGTTGCCGTGACCGGCGCCAACCCGATCATCGCGTTTCACCTGACCACCCTCGGCACGGGCTATCTGCTGCGCTTCCAGAGAGCAGGGCATCTTTCGGATCTGGACCGTTCCATCTACAACGGTGAGCGGGTGATGGCTGTCGCCTCCGCCGATTCGCCTCACCGGACGGCAGCCTTGTCCGATCTCACTACGGGCTATCTGCTGCGCTTCCAGAGGACAGGGCATCTTTCGGATCTGGACCGTTCCATCTACAACGGTGAGCGGGTGGTGGCTGTCGCCTCGGCTGATTCGCCTCACCGGACGGCAGCCTTGTCCGATCTCGCCATGGGCTACCTGCTGCGCTTCAAGCGGACCGGGCAACCCTCGGATCTGGACCGTTCCATGGACAACGGGGAGCGGTTGATCGTTGTCGCCCCGGCCGATTTTCCCCACCGGTCGACGGCCTTGGCCAATCTCGCCACGGGCTACTTGCTGCGGTTCGAGCGGACCGGGCACATCTCGGACCTGGACCGTTCCAGCGGCAACGGTGAGCGGGCGATGGCCGTCACTCCCGCTGACTCCCCTCTCCGGCCGGCGATCCTGGCCGACCTCGCCATGGGATGCCTGCGGCGGTTCCAGGGAACCGGGCACGTCCTGGATCTGGACCGTGCCATCGACTTCGGTGAGCGGGCGATGGCTGTCATCGCCGTCGACTTCCCTCACCGGCTGGCCACCCTGACCAACCTCGCCACGTCCTACTGGGCACGGTTCGAGCGGACCGGGCACCTCTCGGACCTGGAGCGCGCCATCGGCTTCGGGGAACAGGCCATCGTCGACACCGGCAACCCGCACCGGACGACCGCCCTGTCCAACCTCGCCGCCGCCTACACCGACCGCTTCGCGCGGACGGGGAGCCTGGCCGACCTGGACCGGGCGATCGGCCACTACGAACAGGCGGTGGCCGCCGCCCTGGACAACGCTCCCGACAGTGCCACCTACATGTCCAACCTCGGCATGGCGTATCACGCGCGGTTCGAACGGCTGGGGGAGCAGGCCGACCTGGACCGGGCGATCGGCCACCTCGATCGTGCCGCTGCCGCGGTGCCCCGGGGGCACCGCGAGTTCGCGACGATCCTGTCCAACCTCGGCACCGTGTACCACACGCGGTTCGAACGGCTGGGGGACCAGGCCGACTTGGACCGGTCCGTCGTACATCACGAACAGGCTGTGGCCGCCACGCCCGACGACCACCCGGGTCTTGCCCATCGTCTGTCGAACCTGGGCACGGCGTACGGCGCGCGGTCCGACCGGAAAGGGGATCCCGTCGATCTGCACCGGGCCGTCGAGAGCCTGGAGCGCGCCGTCGCCGCCACACCGGCCGATCACCCCTTCCGCTCGATGGCCCTGTCCAACCTGGCGGGGACCGTGCGCGGGCGGTTCGACCGGCTGGGGGACGTGGCCGACCTGGACCGTGCCATCGCGTTGCACGGAGAGGCCGTGGCGGCCACGCCCGACGACCACCCGAACCTGGCGATGCGCCTGTCCAACCTCAGCGTCGCCCACTGGTCCCGGCTCTCGCGTACCGGAGACGTGTCCGACCTGGACGCGGCCATCGACGCCGCGAGACGCGCGGTGGCCGCCATGCCGGACGACCACCCGGACCGTGCGATGCTCCTGAACAATCTCGGCAACGCCCTCAAGCAACGGTTCGAGCACAGCGGCGGCCTTCAGGACCTGGAGCGTGCCGTCGCGCATCACGAAGAGGCCGTGGCCGCCACGCCCGACGACCATCCGAGCCGGGCCACATGGCTGTCCAACCTCGGAACCGCCTACCAGGCGCGGTTCCTCCGGAGAGGCGGCGCCGACGGCGACAACGCCATCGACCGCACGCTCCAGGCGCTCGCGGCCACACCCGCCGACCACCCCGACCGACCGCTGCGCCTCTACAACCTCGGACGGTCCTATCAGGCGCGGTACGAGCGCTCGGGTGATCCGGCCGACCTGGACCGCGCGGTCGACCTGGCGCGGGAGACAGCCGACGCCGTCCCCGTGGGCGATCCGCTCCGCGCGCAGCATCTGTTCAACCTCGGCAACACCCACCGGCTGCGGTTCCAGCGGACCGGCGACCCGAACGACCTCGACCGTGCCGTCGACGCCGCGGAAATGACCGTCGCGGCCACCCCCGCCGACCATCCCAGGCGAGCCACACGCATCTACTTCCTCGCGATCTGTCACACGAGGAGGTGGGACAGCGGCAGTAGCGTCGACCGGCCGCGGATCAGCCGGCTCGCGGAGGAGGCGCTCGCGGCCACGACGTCGCCCCCGTTCGACCGGCTCCGTGCCTGCTGGGCGGTCGGCCGGCTCGCCTACGTACTGGACGAACCGGACACCGCCCGGCTGCTGTTCGACACGGCGGTGGAGCTGCTGCCGCTGGTCGCGGCACGGGAGACCTCGGCGGCTGACCACGAGTACCGTCTCGGCGCGAACAGCGGACTGGTCGGCGAGACGATCGCCGTGCACTGTGCCCTCGACGATCCGGGCGGCGCGGTCCAGGCCGCCGAGCTGGGACGGTCGATCCTGCTGACGTCCCGGCTGGCGCTGCGGACGCCCCTCGGCGACCTCGAAGCCGAGCACCCGGTACTGGCCGGCCGGCTGAGCCGGGTCCGCGATGCCCTCAACACGCCGGACCCCCCGGCCATGGCCACGCCCGACGGTCAGGACGTCGACCATGTCGACCGGCGGAAACGGCTGTGGGCCGAGCACGACGCCGTACTGGCGGAGATCCGCCGACTGCCGGGCCTGGACCGGTTCCTGCTCCCGCTGAGGTGGACCCGGCTGCGGCCGACCGCCGCCGGTGAGGCGGTCGTGCTGCTCAACGCCGGCCGGCAGCGGTGCGACGCCATCGTCGTCACCGCCGACGGGCCCCTGCTGCCGGTGCCGCTGCCCGAACTGCGGCTGTCCGACGTCGAGGCGTGGGCCGCCGAGCTGACGGAAGCGACGCACGACGCCGGCTCGTTCACCGGCGAGCTGCGCTGCCAACGGGTGCTGACGGACCTGCTCGGCCGGCTGTGGGACACGACGGTCGCGCCGGTCCTCGACGCGATCGAGGACCGGCTCCGCCTGGCCGACGGAGTACTGCCCCGCGTGTGGTGGATGCCGACCGGACCGCTCGCGCTGCTGCCGCTGCACGCGGCCGGACATCCCGGTGGCGCCGGGGCGCTCGACCGGGTGATCTCGTCGTACACGCCCACCATGCGCACCCTGGCCCGTGCCCACGGGCGCCCGGCCGCGACGGCCCTGCGCCGGCTCACCGTCACCCTCGACCGGACCCCGGGTCTGCCGGACCTGCCGGCCACCGCCGCCGAGGCGGCGATCCTGCACGCCGCCCATCCCGACATGCCGCTGCTCACCAACGAGCAGGCCACCGCCCCCCAGGTGACCGGGGCGCTCCCCAGGGCGAGTTGGGCCCACTTCGCCTGCCACGCGGGCACCGACCCCGACACGCCGTCCGAGGGCGGGCTGCACCTCCACGACGGCGTGCTGTCCATCGCGGAGATCGGTCGCCTCGACCTTCACGAGGCCGAACTGGCATACCTGTCCGCGTGTTCCACCGGACACGTCGGCAGGCGGCACGCGGACGAGTCCATCCACCTCGCCTCCGCGTTCCAACTGGCGGGCTTCCGGCACGTCGTAGCGAGTCTCTGGCCACTGGACGACCACGTCGCGGCCGCCGCGGCCGACCACTTCTACCGGCTGATGCCGGACACACCGTCCGCGGACGACGCGGCGATCGTGCTCCACCGCGTCATCCGGCAGCTGCGCACCGAGCACTCCGACCGACCGCATCTGTGGGCTTCCCTGATCCACAGCGGGCCGTAGCCCGAACCGCCCCGAACTCAGCGCCCGCTACGAGGGATCCACCACAGCGCCGGTGAACACCGGGTCGCACGGCGGCCCGTCGGTGACCGGCGGCACGTCGAACCGGGCGGCAGGTACGCGTCCTAGCCCTGCAGCGGCGCCAGGGTGCGCACGACGTCGAACTCGTTGCCCTCCGGGTCGGCCATGACCACCCAGTTCCGGTCCGGGCCCTGGCCCACGTCCGTCGTGGTGGCGCCGAGGCCGAGCAGTCTGGTCACCTCGTCCTCGGTGCTGCCGTCGATCGGGCTGACGTCGAGGTGGAGCCGGTTCTTGACGGTCTTGTCCTCGGGCACCTGGATGAACTGCAGGGTGGGCGGCATCTGGCGGGCCCGGATGTCCTCGACGGTCGGTACCCAGGAGCCGATCTCGACCCTGCCCTCGCTCCGGTCGATCACCTTGAAGTCCAGAACCTCGCACCAGAAGGCCGCGAGCCTCTCCGGATCACGGCAGTCGACGACCAACTCGGTGAACCTGCTTGTCATGACTCTCCTGAACCTAGGTCGGGCGACGGGCTTTACGAGGGATTCCCCATGCCGGTGAAGAGGGCCTGGAGGACACGGTCCACGTATTCGTGGGTCAAGGGTTCCTGGGTGATCAGGAACTGGAAGTAGAGCGGGCCGGAGAGGATCGCCATGGCCAGGTTCAGGTCGAAGGCGGGGGACAACTGGCCCTGATCCTGGGCCTTCTTCAGCCGGGCGACGGTCATGGCGGTCTGCGGGGCGATGAAGCGCTCGTTGAGGGCGGCGGCGACCCGGGGGTCGTACTGGGCCTCGCCGACCAGGGCCTGGTACAGCGGGCCGAAGGGCGGGCCGGCCAGCAGGTCGACGGCCGCGTGGATCTGCGTGCGCAGATCGGCGACGATGTCGCCCGTGTCGGGGTAGTCCAGGTCCGACTTGTGCAGCGAGAGGAGGGAGTCCAGGAACAGGGCGCCCTTGGACGGCCACCTGCGGTAGATGGTGTGCTTGCCCGCGCCGGCCCGGGCGGCGATCGCTTCGATGCTGAGCTTGGCGTAGCCGATCTCCTGGCCCAGCTCCAGGGTGGTCCGCATGATGGCATCGGTCCGGCCGGCGCCTCGAAGGGGGTCCGTCATGCCGCCATCTTAACGGCACGGCACGTGCCGTTCTTGACGAAGTGCCGGTTCATGCACTCTCCTTTACGGCGCGGCATGGCACGTGCCGTGCCGACGGGGGAGGTTGCATGGATGTCGACGTGATCGTCGTGGGAGCCGGTCCGACCGGTCTGATGCTGGCGTGCGAGCTGCGCCTGGCCGGGGTGCGCCCGCTGGTGCTGGAGCGCCAGGCGCAACGCCGGGACACCCCGAAGGCGGGCGGCCTCGGCGGACGGATCCTGGAACTGCTGCGCCACCGCGGCCTGTTGGAGCGATGTGAGGCGGCTTGCACCGGTCCCGTGCCGGCGCCCCGGTTCCCGTTCGGCGGCGTCCACCTCGATCAGACCCGGCTCGCCGATCCTCCGCTGCACGCCCTGCCGCTGCCGCAACAGCGGCTCGAGGAAGTGCTCGCCGAACGCGCCGGTGAACTCGGTGCCGAGATCCGCCGCGGGCACCAGGTGGCCGGGGTCGTCCAGGACGAGGCAGCGGTGACCGCGGAGGTGCTCGGCCCGGACGGACCGTACCGGGTGACCGCCAGGTACCTGGCGGGCTGCGACGGCGCCCGCAGCCGGGTCCGCGACGCGGCGGGCATCGCCTTCCCCGGCACCACGTATCCGGAGGTCAACCGGCTGGCCCAGGTCACCTTTCCCGACACGGTGACCGTGCTGGGCAACGGGGATCTCGACGTCACAGGCTTTGGCACGGTCCCCGGAGGCTTCACACGAACCGGCCGCGGTCTCCTCGGAGTTGGCGCATCGCCCGACTCGCCCGTGGTCTCCCTCTACACCACCGAGGACGAGGCCGCCGAGTACGACGACGACACCCCGATGTCCCTGACCGAATTCCAGGACAGCCTCCGTCGCGTCCTGGGCGCGGAACTCCCCGTACGCGAGGCGATCCGGCTGTCGCGGTTCACCTTCAAGGCCCGGCAGGCCGAGCACTACCGAAAAGGGCGGATCCTGCTGGCCGGTGACGCCGCGCATCTGTTCCCTGCGACCGGCGTGGCGATCAACGCCGGCATGCTCGACGCGGTCAACCTGGCCTGGAAGCTGGCCGCCGACATCCACGGCCGGGCCCCCGACGGTCTGCTGGACACCTACCACGACGAACGGCACCTCGCCGGTGCGCGCACCATGCTGCACACCCGGGCCCAGGTGGCGCTGCGGCGCGGCACCGACCCGGCCGCCGAGGCACTCCGCGAGGTCTTCCAGGAACTGCTCGCCGACGAGCAGCCGCAGCGCCGCTTGGGAGCGCTCATCGCCGGCACCGACATCCGCTACCCGATGCCCGGATCATCCCGTCACCACCCGCTGTCCGGAGCGTTCGTCCCCGACCTCACCCTGCACGGCGACCAGGGAACGACCGGCGTCAGCGAGCTCCTGCACACCGCGCGGCCCATCCTCCTCGACCTGGCCGACCGCGAGGATCTCCGCCGGGCGGCCGGAGACTGGCGCTCCCGCGTCGACGTCCGCACCGCCAAGACCGACGACCGCCCCGCCGACGCCCTCCTGATTCGCCCCGACGCGCACATCGCCTGGGCCGCGGCCGCCGACGAGTCCCCCGCCGACGCCGTGCCGGCACTGCGCGAGGCGCTCACCCGCTGGTTCGGCGCCCCCGAGAACCACGCCTGACGTCCCCGCCCTCAGGAAGGAAGCGATCACAGATGCCGCCGGTGCCCGCCGACCCGACCCTGCTGCACCCGATGCCGGACCAGCCTCGGGTCGTACTCCTCAGACCACTGGTGACCTCACCGCTGATCGAGGTCGGGGAGTTCACCTACTACGACGACCCCGACGACCCGACGGCCTTCGAGACCCGCAACGTCCTCTACCACTACGGCCCCGAGAAGCTCGTCATCGGGAAGTTCTGCGCGCTGGGCGAGGGCGTGCGGTTCATCATGAACGGCGCCAACCACCGGATGGACGGCCCCTCGACGTTCCCCTTCCCGATCATGGGCGGTTCCTGGGCCGAGCACTTCGACCTCATCACCGGCCTGCCCGGACGGGGCGACACCACGGTGGGCAACGACGTCTGGTTCGGCTACGGGACCACGGTGATGCCCGGCGTCCGCATCGGCCACGGAGCGATCATCGCCTCCGGCTCCGTCGTCGTCGACGACGTCCCCGACTACGGCATCGTCGGCGGCAACCCCGCGCGGCTGCTCCGTCGCCGCTACGACGACGCCGACGTCGAGAGCCTCCTCGCGCTGGCCTGGTGGGACTGGCCGCTGCCGCACCTGACCGAACATCTCCGCACGGTCATGTCCGGCACCGTCGACGACCTGGAGGCCGTAGCGCCCGGCCCCTCCCCGCACTGAGAATCGAGCCGTCCGCATGCTCCGTTCGTCCCCCGGGACCCCGTTCACCGACTGGCTTCGCGAACACGCCGTCCCGCTCACCCACCTCGACCCCGAGGAGCTCCTCGACGACCTGACACCGCTGAGCGGCCTCATCGCAGGCGCGCGCGTCGTCGCGATCGGCGAACACTCCCACTTCATCGACGAGTTCGCGCTGCTGCGCCGCCGCGTCCTGCGGTTCCTCGTCGAACGCTGCGGCTTCACCGTCCTGGCCTTCGAGTACGGCTTCAGCGAAGGCTTTCCTCTGGACGCCTGGGCCCGGGGGGAGGGGACCGAGGAGGACCTGGCGGCGCACCTCGCCACGGCGATACCGGTGGGTCTCACCGAGCCTCTGCAATGGGTCCGCCGACACAACCGCACCGCCGCCGCAGCACCGGTGCGCTTCGCCGGGGTCGACATCCCGGCGGCGGGCGGTTCCCTGCTGCCCGCCCTCGCTCCGGTCGCCGACTACCTGCGGAGCGTCGACCCCGAGGCCGTGCCGATGGCCGAGACGGCGATGCGGATCGGCGCATCGTTCGCCGGGGGCTCCGCGGCGGTGGCCGCCCCCGCCTGGGCACGGCTGCCCGCCGCCGAACAGGACGCCCTCACCGCGATCCTCGCGCGCCTGCTCATCCGGTTCCGTGCGCTCGAACCGCTCTACGCCACCCGCGGCGACCGGCACGACTACGACCTCGCCCTGCACCGCCTCGAAGGCGCCTGCCATGCCGATCACACCTTCCGCGCCATGGCCGGACTGTTCGCGGGGGACGGCCTCACCGCCGACACCTCGGCCCGCGACGCCTACATGGCCCGATCGGTCCGCCGGCACCTGGAACGCCTCGGTCCCGGCACCCGTATCGTCCTGGTCGCCCACAACGCCCACATCCAGACGACGCCCATCTCCTTCGACGGGCACCTCACGGGACTCCCCATGGGACAGCAACTGCGACGCGCGCTCGGCGACGACTACTTCGCCCTCGGCCTGACCAGCATCGCCGGACACACCGCGGACATGCGGCGCGACGAGACGGCACCCTTCGGTTTCACCCTCGCCGACACGCCGCTGGACCCGCCCGAACCCGGGAGCATCGAAGCAGCCTTCGCCGACGCCGGCCTCGGACTCGGCATCGCCGATCTCCGCGGGGCCCGCACGGAGGCTTCCGAGGGCCCCGACCGCATCCGGCTCCAGGGCACGTACGTGCACACGCCTGTCGTCGACGCTTTCGACGCCGTCCTGACGACCCCTGCGTCCACCGTCACCAAGGACCTCCGGATCT
Source organism: Streptomyces colwelliae (assembly GCF_048158785.1). Lineage (NCBI taxonomy): Bacteria > Bacillati > Actinomycetota > Actinomycetes > Kitasatosporales > Streptomycetaceae > Streptomyces > Streptomyces colwelliae. The sequence goes on from NZ_JBLTJC010000050.1 coordinate 31,521, forward strand.
GATGACCGGACGTGCAGGGCGGTGGACACCGCGCCCGTCCCCGGCCTCGCTCACCCTCGGCGAGAACTGAGCGTCACGCCGACGGCCGGGTGAGTTTGGCGGCGACGGCGTCGAGGACCCAGTCCAGGCCGGTCGCGAAGGAGGTCTCGGCGTCCACGTCCGTGCCGTCGTGCACGGCCCTGGCCAGCGCAGGGAAGCGGCCCGTGGCCAACATCCTTGTCACGTGCGGGCCGTGGGCGCGCTGCCAGTCGCGCTTGGACAGGCCCGTGGCGCGCTCGGCCCGCAGGTTCGCGATCTCGCGCCTGATCGCGCCGGTGGAGTAGGCGCTGACGGTCTCCACGGCGCGCATGACGGTGTCGATGTCGGTGTGGCCGTCGAGGGCGGCCAGCGTGCTCTCGGTCACGGCGAGGCCGTTCGGTCCCAGGGCCGGGCGGCCGCCGAGCAGGTCGGCCAGCCATTCGTGGCGGAGAACGGCCTGCCTGGTGCGGTGGGCGAGGCCACACAGCGCCTCCCGCCAGTCACCGGCCGGTTCCTCGGGGAGGATCTCGGCCTGGACCTCGTCCACCATGAGGTCGAACAGCTCCTCCTTGGTGGCGATGTATCCGTACAGCCGCATCGGGCCGGCGTTCAGCCGGGCGGCGACCTTGCGCAACGACACCGCCGCCAGCCCGCCCTCGTCGGCCAGCGTGACGGCAGCGGCGACGATCCGCTCCCGGTCGAGCGGAACGGGGCGATTCGGCGGCTCAGGCCGGTCCCACACAGTCATGATCACACCGTACCGTTGCGATACAACGTAGTGGACCAATACAGTGTATCGACATGAGACATCGCATCGCTGTGATCGGGGGCGGCCCGGGAGGCCTTACCTTCGCCCATGTCCTGCACCGCCATGGCCACCCCGTCGCCGTCCTCGAACGCGATCCCGGCCCCGAGGCCCGCCCGCCGGGCGGCACGCTGGACCTGCACGAAGGGCTCGGCCAACTCGCGCTGGACAAGGCGGGGCTGCTGGCGGAGTTCCGGGCGCTGTCCCGTCCCGAGGGGCAGGCCATGCGCATCCTGGACACGGACGGGACCGTCCTGCGCGACTGGCGACCACATCCGGACGAGCGGGCCAATCCCGAGATCGACCGCGGGCAACTCCGTGACCTGCTGCTCGGCCCTCTCGACGTCCAGTGGGGGCGGGGCGTGACGCAGGTGGTGCCGGGGACCCGGGACGGCGCACGGGTCCATTTCGCGGACGGGCGACAGGAGACGTTCGACCTCGTCGTCGGCGCGGACGGCGCCTGGTCCCGGGTCCGCCCCGCGGTCTCGCCGGTGACACCGCACTACACCGGCGTCACCTCGGTCGAGACCTCCCTCGACGACGTCGACACCCGCCACCCCGACCTTGCCCGGCTGATCGGCGACGGTTCCGTGGCGGCGTACGGCGTGAACCGCTCCCTCGTCGCCCAGCGCAACAGCGGCGGCCACGTCAAGGTGTACGCCAAGTTCCGCGCGCCGCTGGACTGGCACACGAACCTGGACCGTGCCGACGACGAGGCCGTGCGATCGAGCCTGCTGGCCCTGTTCGACGGCTGGGCCGCTCCCGTCCTCGACCTCCTCCGCCACGGCACCGCGTTCGTCCACCGTCCCCTCTACGTCCTGCCCGTGTCCCACACCTGGGCCCACGTCCCCGGGGTGACGCTGCTGGGCGACGCCGCCCATCTGATGCCTCCCTTGGGGGCGGGCGCGAACCTCGCGATGCTGGAGGGCGCCGAACTCGCCGAGTCCATCGCCACCGGCCCTGAAGATCTGGACGAGGCGGTCCGCGCCTTCGAGGTGGAGATGTGGGCACGGGCCGGCAAGTGGGCGCAGATCACGACGGCCGGTCTGGAACGCCTCGTGAGCACGGACCCCGCCGAAGCCGTCGCCCTCTTCGACGAAGTCCAGCCGCTGGGGAAGTAGAGCCCCGCACGGTTCGCTACCGGCCCGCCCCCGTACGGTCGTTGGAGAGGTGCGCCCGTCGCTGCGTGGACGCCGCCGGCCGCTGTTGCTGAACCCGGGTTCTCGGCGGTTCCATGCCTGTCGCCGCATCCTTGGTCTCATCCGTGGACACGAAGGGCTCCCGCGCGGTGGAATCAAGCGGCTGTGACGCACGGCACGCAGGGTGAGAACACCGTGGGCATCGGCGAGTTGGCCGCGCGCACCGGGCTGCCGGTGAAGACCATCCGCTACTACTCCGGCATCGGGCCGCTGCCCGAGAGTGGACGCAGCCGAGGCGGCCACCGCGGATACGCCGCGGACGCGCTGCCCCGAGCCGGAACGGCTTCGCCGCCTCGCACTGCTCGCCGAGGTGGGCAAGCTCGACGAAGCCCACGACCGTCTGGTCCGGTAACACGAAAGGGTGCCGGGCTGGGAGAAAACCCGCCGCGCACCCTTCCGCGATCACCGTCCGGTGTTCCGGATCACCGGGCGGACCATCGGGCGAGGCGCCTACCGCCTCATCGTGACGTCAGGCCGGCGATCCGCCACAGGCCGTCGCCGCCGCTGCCGGTGGTGTACGCGTCGCCGGACGCCGCCAGCGAGAAGCTGAAGGCGTTGATGCCGAGGAGGTTGGTGACGTGGGACTGCACCCCGGTGGCGGCGTTCACCCGCTTCACCTCGTCGCCGACCATGAAGTAGACCAGGCCGTCGCCGCCGACCGAGATCGACGTGGGTTCGTAGGCCTCACTGGCCAGCACACGCGTCGTACCCGTGGCCACGTTCGTCTGCAGAATGCGGCCTTGGCCCATGTCCGCGGTGTAGGCGAGTCCCGCCTTGTCGAACGCGAGGCCGTAGGAGAAGCCGAGCCCCGTGGCCACCACGTGCGCTGTCCCGCCGTCCGGGACGGCGACGATCTCTCCGTTGCCGTCGGTGACGTAGGTGGTGGTGCCGAAGCGGGCCACGCCGAAGAGCGAGGGCAGTCCGGCGGCCAGGGTACGGCGGCTGCCCGTGGCGAGGTTGACCTGCTGAAGGGTGCCGCCGAAGTTGGTGATGTACGCGTTGCCGTCGGCGACGGCCACGCCCCGGAGGTTGCCCAGCCCGGTGGTGACCGTGTCGAGCGCTCCGGTGGCCAGGTCGAGCTTGAGCAGATCGCCTCCCGAGTACGCCAGATACACCGCGCCGGCGTTGTCGGGGGCGATGGCGACCGGGGAGCCGGCCGCCGGCGCGATCCGCACGCAGTCCGTGGACGGGCACTTGACGTCACCCGTCGCGGCAACTGCCGGAGCGGCGAGGGTCATTGTCGCGCCCGACGCCAGCAACGCGCCGAGGGCCAGCGTCACGCCCAGCGCGCGCCCGCGTCGGGCGAGCGAGCGGGCGGGGCGGTCGAGGGGGAGTCGCGTCGCGGTTCCAGATCTCATCATTGAGTCCATCCGTTCCTGTCCGTCGACGATGGGTGCGCCCACGGGATCGCCGCGGGCGCCGCACTGGCTACGTACGGGGATGCGGAGAGGTTCACCGAGGAGGGCCCGGACTTCCAGGGCGGGCGGTGCCTCGCCCCGGGAGTACTGCTGGCGTGCGGCGAACTGCCGGGTGGCGCCCCCTCGTTCAGGTCCGCGAGACGACGACGGCGACGGCGACGGACTGTCCGTCTGTCCGTCCGGTGACGAGGAGGCGACCAGTCCAACTGCCCCATCGGGGAACCGCGCACCGGAACGTCGAAGTGCGAGCCGGCACGCGTCAGTTGGCCCCGCGCCCTTGAGCAGCGGGACGCCCGCCGCGCCCAACAGCGTTCCCACTCGGGTTCGGTTCGGTAACCCCCTCCGCAGCTCGCTGTACGGGTGTCCGGGAGGGCCCGCAGCGTGTCGCCGGGAGTTCAGAAGACGTACGGAATGTCGTGGACCACGTCTTGGTGCCGGATGCGCCACACGCCGTCGGTCCGGCGGAAGGTGAAGCGGTAGTACCCGGACTCGATCGGCTTGATGGTGCCCTGGGCGCCGAACGTGCCGGCGGGCCAGCCGCCCTCGGGCTTCCTGGTTCCGATGACGTCGAAGGTGATGAACTGGGTGTCGATGCCGGCCTCGTCGCCGTCGACGGAGACCACGTGGTCGTAGGTCGTGTGGTGGCTCCAGCCGAGGGGCGGGTGCGGTGCCATGGCCGTGGACATGGCCGCCGCGATCTGCGCTCCTCCGGAGAGCTTGCCCAGCAACTCCGTTCCCTCGGGCCCGCGGTGGTAGTGGATCTCGACGACCGCGTCGGCCTCGTAGAGCTGTGCCAGTTCCTCGCCGTCGCGCCTGTCCGCGGCCCGGGTGTACCGGGAGACGATCTGCCTGATCTCGGTCTCGGTGCTCATGGCGTTCTCCGGTTCTCGCTGTGGTGCCCGTCGATGTCCGGGCTCGTGCGGCAGACGGGCGACTTGGCCGGCCACAATCTGCATGTGTGAAAAGTACATATGCGTCGACGGAAGTGCAACTGTAAGAGTTGCTAATATGGCGTCGTCGGGAGACAGCCGGACCGAGCGGCCTACGAAAGGGGTACGACCATGCTGGACGTGCGGTTCTCCAGTGCGCTGAAGGCCATGCTCCTGCTGGGTCATGCCGAGGAGGAGGGCAGTCCCGTGCTCAGCTCCACCCAGCTCGCCAGGAGTCTGGACACGAACCCGAGCCTGGTGCGCAAGCTGATGGTCCCGCTGGTGCAGGACGGTCTCGTCACGTCCATCAAGGGCCGCAGCGGAGGCGTCCGCCTCGGCCGGCCCGCGGAGCAGATCACGCTGGAGCAGATCTACCGCTCGTCCCTCGGCGACAAGCCGTTGTGGGCCCCCCGGCCGGAGGGACCCCGTGAGTGCCTGGTCACCAACCACTCCGCCGAGTACTTCCGCAGGCTCACCGACGAGACCGAGGCGGCCGTCCTGCACGCACTGGCGGACCGCACCCTCGCCGACAGCCTCGACGAACTGCGCGCCATCGACCGGGCCGGTGGTACACCCGCTCCGGAACGACCGCTCCTCGCGCCCAGCCACTAGCTGTTCAACAAGTTTCACGTTGCCGGCCACTGGCCGCTCAACAAGTTTGCTTTAACAAGAGGGAGTCCGAGGGAGACGTCGGCCTAGTCTCTGAGGCGGATGATCAACCCCCCTCACCCGTAGGAGCGCATGTGACGCCACCCCGGCAGCAGTCCACAAGACGCACCGCTGTCCTCCGCCGCAGCGCAGTCGTGGCCACCGTCCCCGTCGCCCTCGCGGCCCTGCTGGCGGCCGCCGCACCCGCAGGCGCCACGACGACCGGGTCGGCCGGCGCGGGAGACCCGTACTTCCCGCTCTCCGGCAACGGCGGCTACCACGTCGCCCACTACGACCTGACGCTCCGCTACGACCCGACGAGTCGCCGGCTCGACGGCAAGGCGGTCCTCACCGCCCGCGCCACCGAGAAGCTCACCCGCTTCGACCTCGACCTCAAGGGCCTCAAGGTCACCGGCCTCACCGTCGACCACGCCAAGGCGGACTTCCGCCGCGACGGGCAGGAACTCGTCGTCACCCCGCGCCGGGCCGTGCGCAAGGGGCAGCGGTTCCAGGTCACCGTCACCTACGACGGCATCCCCCAGCAGGTCACCGACCCGGACGGCTCGGCCGACGGCTGGATCGCCACCGACGACGGCGCTTTCGTGGCGGGCGAACCGCAGGGCGCGATGACATGGTTCCCGGCGAACAGCCACCCCAAGGACAAGTCGTCGTACGACTTCACGATCACGGTCCCGCAGGGGCGCACCGCGGTCGCCAACGGCGTTCTCCTCGGGCAGAAGACCACGCACGGGAAGACCACGTTCCGCTGGCACGCGCCGGAGCCGATGGCCGCCTATCTCGCCACGGCGACGGTCGGGAAGTTCAAGGTCGAGCAGTACACCACCCGCGACGGCGTCAAGGTGTACAACGCCGTCGACCCGCGTGAAGCCACCGCCGCCGCGCCCGTGTTGAAGCAACTGCCCTCCGTCCTGGAGTGGGAGAGCAAGCTGTTCGGCCCGTACCCGTTCCGCTCGGCCGGGTCGATCGTCGACCACGCCCCGGACGTCGGGTACGCGCTGGAGACGCAGGGCCGGCCGCTCTACGACTCGGCGCCCGACCTCAGCACCCTCGTGCACGAGAACGCCCACCAGTGGTTCGGGGACTCCGTGTCGCTGACCTCCTGGAAGGACATCTGGCTCAACGAGGGTTTCGCGACCTACGCGGAGTGGCTCTACAGCGAGCAGCACGGCGGCAAGACCGCCCAGCAGAACTTCGACGCCCTGTACGCCCGCAAGGCGACCGACGGCCTGTGGGAGTTCCCGCCCGGCGACCCGGGCAGCGGCGCCAACATCTTCGGCACGCCGGTCTACGCCCGCGGAACCATGGCCCTGCACGAACTGCGCCTGGCCGTCGGCGACAAGACCTTCTTCACGATCCTGCGCGCCTGGGCGAGCGGACACCGCTACGGGCACGGAACCACCGCACAGTTCATCAGCCTGGCGGAGCAGAAATCGGGCACAAGCCTGGATGCCCTCTTCCACACCTGGCTCTACACGAAAGGCAAGCCGACCCAGCCGTAGGAACTGACGAGTTCCTCACATGTGTCGGTCATCGTCGACTCATGATCACTCGTATTCCCTCGGTCGCACTGGTCGCCGCATCCGTTCTCCTCACGGGATGCGGCGGCGGTGCGCTGGCGGCGACGGACCACACGTCCGCCCCCACTGCCGCCTCCTCGTCCGCGCCGTCGCCCTCGCCCTCGTCGGAGATATCCGCCGAGGCGGCACCCCGCCAACTCCCGGGCGTGGGGCCCAAGATGCTGGCCCGAATACCGGCGACCACCGAACAGGTCGTCCTGGTGACCGGCCGGGCCGCGAACTCGCCCCTCTCCACCCTGGCCCTGTACGAGCGCACCGACGACGGCTGGGAGCAGACCGCCAGCTGGGCCGCGCACAACGCGCTCAAGGGCTGGTCCAGCCACCACATGGCCGGTGACCTGCACTCACCGATCGGTGTCTATTCGCTCACCGACGCGGGCGGACTGCTCAAGGACCCCGGCACCAAGCTGTCGTACGACCGGGGGACGGGCTTCGTCTCGCCCGGCACCGGCTTCGAGGGCGAACCCCTCGCAGGGTCCTTCGACTACGTGATCGCCATCAACTACAACCGGCAGCCCGGCACTTCGCCCCTCGACTGGACCCGCCCCCTCGGCTCCTCGCGCGGCGGCGGCATCTGGATCCACGTCGACCACGGCGGCCCCACCCACGGCTGCGTCAGCATCGCCGAGGACCACATGAAGGAACTCCTGCGCACCCTGGACCCGGCCCGGCACCCCGTCGTCGTCATGGGCGACGCAGCCGCCCTCGACCACTGACCGCCTAGGATCCGCCAGGTGTGCGCACATGTGCTGGTCGCCGAGGACGACGAGATGCAGGCCGAGCTGATACGACGCTCCCTGCTGACGGAAGGGCACACCGCGACCGTGGTCCACGACGGGGCCGCCGCCATCGCGGCGGCCCGGGAACTGAGACCCGACCTCGTGGTGCTCGACCTCATGCTGCCCGTGATCGACGGCTTCGGGGTGTGCCGGGTCCTGCGCGGCGATGACGACATCCCCGTCCTGATGCTCACCGCCCGCTCCACCGAGGACGACGTCCTGCTCGGCCTGGAACTCGGCGCCGACGACTACATGACCAAGCCGTACAGTCCGCGTGAGCTGATGGCCCGCATCCGCACGGTCCTGCGGCGCAGCGGCCGGACCACCGACGACCGGCAGGAGGACACCGTCGTACGGGCGGCGGGGCTGTCCGTCGACGCGGTACGGCACGAGGTGCGCTGCGACGGGGTGCCCGTCGACTGCACACCGGCCGAGTTCGAGATCCTCCTCGCCATGACCGCCGAACCCGAACGGGTCTTCTCCCGGCGGCAGTTGCTCCAGTACACCCGGGGCCTCGACCGGGCGTCCACGGAACGCGCCGTCGACGTCCACATCATGAACCTGCGCAGGAAGATCGAGGCCGACCCGCGCCGGCCGGTCCGGCTGCTGACCGTGTTCGGCGTCGGCTACAAGCTGCGCGGCGGGCGCGCGTGAGGCCCCGGATACCGCTGCGCAAACGGCTGTTGGTCCGGCTGCTCGTCGCCACCGTGCTGATCGCGCTCTGCTCGGTCGGCGCGACGGCCTGGCTGGCGGTGCAGACCACCACCCGGGCCATCCGGGAGGAACAGGGACAGGACCTCGCGGACGACATGCGCATCCTCGCGCAGCTCAGCGGATACGCCGCGACGCACCCCGAGTGGAAGGGCGTCGAACCCTCCCTCCGCGCCCTGTCGAAGAAGATGGGCCGCCGCATCGCCCTCACGACCACCGACCGCGTCCTCATCGCCGACTCCGCACCGCACGGCACCTCCCTGCCGCCCCGCGCCGCCGCGAACGTCGACCCCCTGCACACCGACACGTACACGGAACCCGGCGCCCAGCTCAGCGGCCTCGACCCCCGGGTCGTCGGACCGTACCGGGTGACCGCGAAGGAGCGGGTCCGGCTGGCGGGGCTGGCGAAGGACCGCCAGGCGTGCTTCAAACAGAACGGCATCGACACGACCATCACGATGACGCCGAGCGGGCGTCCCGTGCTCACCGACGCGGACGGCAACGACGCCAACGGCTACGTGCCCGAGCAGTGCGCCGACGGGAAGCTCAACACCCCGACCGCCACCGAGGGCAAGGCGTTGAAGAGCCTGATCGTCAGCGCCCAGCCCTGCCTGTCGCGGGAGGGCGTGAGCTTCAAGGTCCCCTACTTCGGCGTCGACGTCTTCGACAAGAACCTCGGCTCCCGCTACGTCACGGGCGCGTACAACAAGCTGGGCGACGCGGCCGACATACGCAAGGCGGAGGCCTGCACCGACAGCGCCCGCCGCGCCCAACTCGCCCCCTACGTCGCGCCGGTGGCCGAACTCTTCCTGGGCGGCGGCGACACCACCGCCCCCCGCTTCGACGTCTCCCCGGCGAACAAGGCCAAGGTCGTCGGCGCGGCGGCGGCCGTCCTGGCGCTCACGGTCCTGGTGACGGCGGTCGTCGCCACGCGGCTCGTACGACCCCTGCGCGCGCTGACCGAGGCGGCCCGGCAGCCGCCGGAGCTGCACGTCCGGGTGCCGGTGCGGACCCGGGACGAGACCGGCCTCCTGGCCGAGGCGTTCAACGACCTCACCGAACGCCGGGAACGCATGGAGGCCCAGCGCAAGGCGATGGTCAGCGACATCGCCCATGAACTGCGCAGCCCCCTCACCAACATCCGCGGCTGGCTGGAGGTCACCCGGGACGGCTTCGTCGAACCCGACCCGGCCCTGCTCGGCTCCCTGCACGAGGAGGCGATGGTCCTCCAGCGGGTCATCGACGACCTCCAGGACCTCGCCGCCGCCGACGCCGGCACCCTGCGCCTGCACCGCGAACCCGTGCGCGTCGAGGACCTCGTCGACCAGGTCGTCGCCGCGTACCGCGTCTCCGCCGACACGGCCGGGGTCGCCCTGACCGGCAAGACGGACAACTCCCTCTGGCTGGAGGCGGATCCGGTCCGCATGCGCCAGGTGCTCGGCAACCTCGTGTCCAACGCCCTGCGGCACACGCCCACCGACGGCACCGTCACCGTGACCGCGTGGCGCGACGGCGACGACATCGTCCTGACGGTCACCGACACCGGCGCCGGCATCGCGCCCGAGAACCTCGCGCACGTCTTCGAACGCTTCTGGCGCGCCGACCAGTCCCGTAGCCGCCGCACCGGTGGCAGCGGCCTGGGCCTGTCCATCGTCCGCGACCTGGTCGCCGCCCACGACGGCACGGTCGAGGCGGCGAGCGAACCCGGCGCCGGTTCCGTGTTCACGCTACGGCTGCCCAACTCCGCGGCACCGGAAGGGGATTAGCGGCTGCTCGACCCACGTCCACCGGGCGGGAGTCGGCGGCTGCTCGACTCGCGTCAGCTGGGCGGGAATTGGCGGCCGCCCATCTCGCGGCCGTGGGACGGGGATGGGTGGCCGATCAACTCTCGTCCACCGGACGGGGATTGGTGCCCGTCCAACTCCCCGCCACTGGGCGGGGATCGGCGACGCCTCGCCTCCAGGCCGCCGCCCGACGGCGGCTGATGCCCCCTCAATTCCCCACCGCCCCCGGCGATCGAGCGCGATCACTG